>CADBNJ010000317.1 GCA_902795955.1 Oscillospiraceae bacterium | reverse complement strand
GGCAGAAGGTGGTCCTTGAAATACTGAACAGATGTCTCCCCGTTCGAGTATTTCTCCTGGGAGAACTCGATGTATGACTGCTGTTTCTGTCCCTTGGAGGAGGTGAGGTATTCTCCGGCAGATCTGATACTGTCCCCCTCTTTGACCCGGTCATATAGCATTCCGTCACCGAGGACCTGCCTTTGCTGGATCTTCTTGATCTCATAAAGGATGTCTTCGCTCTTGATGTACCTGCTGTCCCGCGGTATGTGATCAAGGACTCGCCCGGATTCATCCTCGCCTAATCCGGCAGAGCACTCACCCGCAAACCTGATGCAGTAGTTATCAATCCCGAATGTGTTTGGCGTGGCCATTTCCTTGCCCTTTATATCCAGCGAATAAGCTATCGTGTTAAGCAGCGTGGACTTGCCGGAACCGTTGTTCCCGTACAGGACCGTTATCCCTTCGAAAAAGAACACGAACCCCTCTCTGTTGCGGAAAACATTGTAGGGATAGATGTTGGGGCACGACATCTGCGTGCTGCTCAGTCTGAAGCTCCTAAGGTATATCATGGTTTGATCTGTCTCCTCTTGGTCCCTGTGAGGAAGCACAGGAACGGTACTCTGATGCATATCTCGGCACAGATGAATGTCGCGGCCAGAGCGGAGATCACCGGTACAAAATACAGCAGGATCAGACTGCCCCTCAGTGGCTCAGCAAGCAGATACTGGAACAGAACGGTCCACAGGAAATGAATGCTGAAGTAGGGAAATGACCTCTGAGACATATATGATGACACTTTGTTGCTGTAATCGAGAAATGACTTGCCGGCACCGATCAGCGCCAGTATCATGAACCACTCGGAGAATGCTTTGGCGGCGGTGTTCAGGACACCGAAGTCCCGCCCTGACCAGATGAACATATACACGTTCAATATGCTTGCCACAAGCCCCGTTGCCATTGTGAGGAACTTGTATTCCGCCGCTTTGGCTATTACCCTGTCATCCGCCATGATGAAGTATCCGATGAGGAATACATATGTGTATTCCGCGAAGCTCTTGCCGCCAATGCTCAGCAGATCATATAAGAACGGGAGCGGTATCACGAACAGACAGATGACCGGGAACGGAACGGATTTACCGGTACTCCTTCCTCCGCTGATTTTATTAACGGCGGCTATTACGCCGACCGATACGAGTGATATGATGAACAGGAAATACAGGAACCAGAACTGACCGACGCCGAAGCCTCCGTCAAATCCCGACAGGTCTGTCCATCTGGTGAAGAATATTTTGTAATGTGAGGCAAAGCTGCCTTCATAACCTGAGTTGGTAATGTCTCCGATATACGAGAGAACGGGACAGAAAGCCAGTGTGCCGAAGACGAATGGAATGAGGAGTCTTTTTACTCTCTCGGCAATGTATTGCTTATACGTGCGCTTCCCGAGTGCATACCTGGTGCTCATTCCCGCCAGGAGGAATAACAGAGGCATAAAGAACGGACTGAAGAATACAATGAGACTGCTTATGGCCTTGTTCGGCTCAAAGAACACAAAATACGGCTCTCCCCATGTGTTAAAGGCCTGTGCGGCGTGGTAGGGGATGAGAAGGAGCACGTCCATCCATCTGAGGTTGTCGATAAAGTATTTGCGCATACGGTTATCCTAACATATCTCTTCTCAATTTCCACTTGAAGTAGATGACCTGGAAGCGTTTCGTCAGGAAATCGATGACCGGACCGCCGATGATCACTGCCACGACGGTAAATACACCAAGCGTTCCTCCGAGCAGGACGCCTATTACCGTAAGGCACAGATCGAAAATGATCTTGATCGTCTTCAGTTCCTTGTGAGTCAGATCACATATCCAGAGGATCACACCGGTAAAGGCGTCGACGCCGATATCGATCGCTATGTAAACAGCAAGACCCGCGCAGAGTACGAGGTAGCCCGTTACGCCCGATACGATCCTCAGCCAGAGGATGTCCGGGATTATGATCTCTGCCAGCATGGTGCCGAGATTTGCAAACAAACCGTACACGGCTATGTAGATTACGCTTCCGAAGCTGACGTATTTGCGCGCCGCGAACCACAGGAAGACCGACAGAATAAAGCAAACGGCATATGAAGCAGTTCCTATCTGAGCAGGCGACAGTGCAAGGATGTTCCTGATGCCGTCATAGAACAGTCCGATGGCATCCATGCCGAGTGATGCATGGTTCATGAAGCCCGAGCCGGTCCCGCAGAGAACCGCGCCTGCGATCGCAAGCAGAGTGTCGCTCAATGACGGTAAAGCAAATCCGGTCTTCATGTCTCTATTATACCAGTATGATATAATGAAATGACAGGGAGGATGATACGATGAAGTCATTATTTACAAGGTCTGCAGCAGTTTTGTCATTGACCTTCAGCATGCTCGTTACATCCTGTGCCGGTCAGGGTGCTGCAGGGACGGCAGAGTCTTCCGGAGCCCCGTCATCAGGTGAACGCTACACATTGGAGAGCGTTAACGAAGTGACCGGACGTCAGGGAGTGGCATACGAGAACGGTTATTACTGGGTATCAGGCTCCACGACTCTGACCAAATACGATAAAGACTGGAATGTGATAGCACAAAATGATACACCCTTTGAAGGTTACACGCTTGAGGTTAATCACATCGGAGACATAGACGTGTATCAGAACGAGATATACTGCGGCGTTGAGCGGTTTATAGACGGTGTTGCCGCGAATATACAGATAGCAGTATATGACGGGGATACCCTCAAGCTTAAGAGGACCTTCCCTTTCGAGCCGGCGAGCGGACATACTGAAGTATCGGGCATCGCAGTCGACCCTGACAGGAAGACGGTATGGATGTGCTCGTGGGCTGACGGCGAGTCCGGAAGATATCTGTACAGATATGACATGAACAGCGGTGACTATCTGGGCAAGGTACACCTCCATGCCGTTCCGCAGTGGATACAGGGAGTTGCCGTATATAACGGCAGC
>CADBNJ010000316.1 GCA_902795955.1 Oscillospiraceae bacterium | reverse complement strand
TCAGAAGACTTCTGCTCCAATACATTACACAATGCAATTGCGTAAGGATCATTGATGCTGTCCTTATTTGCCGCGATGACTACGCGGTATATGCCGGGCTTCATCTCCGAAGGCGTGTAGTCAATATCGTAGTAGATATGTCCGTCGTCATATGAGCTTGTCTTTATCGTATCGCTGAAATCAGGCTTGGAATAATCGATGTCAGCATTGCCGTCAGTTCCGGCATAGTAGTATGCGTAGTAGATCTCGCCTGCAGGTTCATATACTTCGATCGAGAAAGCAAGGTTCTTTACGTCTCCGTAGTATACGCCGTCCTTGACCTTTGTTCCCTCATCTTCATCATACTCAAACCACTGAACTTCCTTGATCTTTGCGAATGAAGTGTTATAGAACTCGTAGCAGTCGGTCTTAGGCTGGAAGCTACTGGGTTCAGGGGTAGGAGTTGCCTTGGGAGCAGAGACAAATGTCGTGCCTGATGTAAGGAATGTATTATCGGAAGCAAGATAGAACTGGATCTCATAAGAACCTTCTGCAAGGAAATTGTTATCCATCTCCGCGTTCTGCTCGGCGCCGTAAACAGCCTCTGCAAAATACTCTGTTGTATGTGCAGGAGAACTTGTATATACCTCGCTGCCGTCCTTCAGCACCTTGTAATAATAGTCCACTTCAGGATTATTATTGAAATACAGATCGAGCTCGATCTTGTCAACATTAGTATAGTATCCATCATTTGATGCGTACCATTTTGTATGATCGATCATGCCGATTATATCGTTTGAATCAGGACCGAACTTGATCTCGGCATCCAGGAACGAATAGAGATCCGCAAGATTCTCAAGAGTCTTCTTGGTGACGTAGTACTTCTCCTTCTTGAGCGTGAGAGTACATTCAACCTTATACTTCTTCGTGTCCTTGCATGATTTGACTGCACTTGCGATCTCTTCAGCCGTCTTGATCTTATCATCAGTCAGAACCGAATCGTAATCGGCAATGGAGAATATCACGTTACACGTTACGGTGCCTTCCTTCTTGCCTTCGGCGATCGAATCACTGTCCACTTCATATTTGATAGTGGAGGCAATAGCCTTTTTTACAGTCTTCTCATCGGAATCCATATCACCCATTGACAATTCTTCTTCGATCATTTCCTGATCGTCGTCATCCAAACCGTCGGCAATCTTACACATTCCGTCCGCATCAAGATTTGCCGCAGCTTTGGCAAATGACTCAACCTTCTTGGACACTGCTTCATTGTCGATCTTGCTGCATGCTGTAAATGATGCCATCATAGCTAGGATCAGCGCGAATGCAGTCGCTTTCTTCGCCTTAATCATCAACCCACCTCCGTGAATACTTTTGTTGCGGTAATTAAGGTTATTTTAATCTATTTGGGCAAAAACGCAATAATCAGATACTTGTCAGACGGGCTCAGGGAAATACGGCGATGTGTACCTGATAAAGTCAACTGTACCGTCATAAGCATATACAACAGTAAGTCTTGTGTCAGCCTTATTGAATGTGCTCATGAACCCGTTATCCCCGGCAGGATAACCGTATGCCGATTCAACCTCCTGCCTTGTACTGCCGATACTTATCCCTTCAGGCGTGCTTCCGCTTCCGTTCAGTGACATAAAAGTAATGATCTCACGCCCCTCTACTACCGAAGTATGTACATACACCGTACTTTGCTTGAAGAAATAATTATTTCCGGATGGCCCTGCAAGATCGACCTGATTGCTGAACAGACCGGAATCATCTCCACTCTGCTGTTGAGGACTTCCGGTATCAGTGCCGGCCGGATTGTCTTTTATGACATCATATTTGATACCCTTTTCCGCGAAGTCCGACAGGTAGTCCTCCATATCTGTATTGACCCTGAGCGATACGCCGTCAACATCTATCATAAATCCTTCCGTTCCTGCGGGAACAACGATGTCTTTGCGCTGTACGGGCGTAGGCTTGGGTTTATTTCTATTTACCCTGACAGTCTCCTTATCTATCAGCTTATCGTCCGATTCACCGAACACCTTGAATTCGTAATCACCCTCCGCCAGATATCCGTCATCCATTACGGCACCGTTACCCTCTTCAAAATAACATGTGAAGGTGCTGTATATCCTCTTGGAGGAACTGCGGTAGAGCTCCCTGCCGTTATACGAGACTGTATAATAGTACTTGAAATCAATACCTGACAGTTCATCCGGCAGATCATAATAGAGTTCCAGATATGAAACGTTAGTAAAAGCTCCGTTAACGGG
Source organism: Oscillospiraceae bacterium (assembly GCA_902795955.1). Taxonomy (GTDB): domain Bacteria; phylum Bacillota; class Clostridia; order Saccharofermentanales; family Saccharofermentanaceae; genus Saccharofermentans. The sequence goes on along the minus strand of CADBNJ010000316.1, from coordinate 757 downwards.
ATCTGTCATCCACCTCTTACCCTCTATCGAACCTGCAATATCTTCAGACGTGAATCCGATCTTAATATCATCATCGAGGAAGGAATACAGTTCAGCAAGTCCGTCAAGAGTATCAGAGGTCACATACCACTCATCGTCCTCATAAACAAGGCTGCACTTGACAACGTAGCCGATCTTGAGCTTGGCATCACCGATCTCTCTGGCCATCTGTTTGGCAAGCCTGAGGTTCTTATCGGCAATGACTGATCTGTAATCTGCAATGGTGAACTTGATATCCAATTCCGCAGATCCGTTATCATCGCCGATCACGAGAGATTCCGTGTCGATCTCATAGTCGATCGATCCCGCGATGACCCTCATTACCAGCTTTCTGTCTCCATCAAGTTCCGAGATATCCATCCGGTCTTTGAGAGACTTTGCAGTCCGGTAATCAGATTCGTTTACACACTTGAGCAGCCTGTCGCCGTCAAGCTGACTGACAGACTTCGCGAAAGACCCGGCACGCCTCAATATGGCTTCACTGTCAGCCTTCCTGCCGCACGCGGCCAGGTTACAGATCAAGGCTGCCAGCAGTAAGACCGGCAAAAATCTCCTTACAATTCTCATGTTCATTAGTATAGCACTAATCACATTAACTTGTGTTATAATTAGTAAAATGCCCAAGAATGGTTTTTAAGGAGGTTAGTGCAATGTCTTCACCGCATATCCTTATATGCGACGATGATCCCGTCGTCCACGAGTCGCTCTCGCTTTATTT
>CADBNJ010000315.1 GCA_902795955.1 Oscillospiraceae bacterium | reverse complement strand
GGCAGATAGCAAACAAGACTCTCATTATTGAAAAATGCGAACATAGCAACACTTCATATGTGAATAAGACGGCTAATAGCCATACTGTAATCTGTGAGCATTGTTCTTATTCGGTAACAGAGGATCACGTTTTTGACTCACAGCAGCACTGTACGGTGTGCGGATACAGTTATGTCGGGACGTTATATATGGTTACGATCCACGATATTGCCGGGAATCCGTCAACTTCGGAGACTGTTGTACCCGACAGTCAGTATCTGCTGCCGGATTATAGCAGAACACTTCCGTCAGGAAAGATATTCAAATGCTGGATGGTAACGATCGGGAATGTAGCCACAGGCAGTTCCAAGGAATACGCCCCCGGAGAAAGCTTCAGAGTAACAGATAATTCTCATATCTTTCCGGTTTTTGATGAATATTCGCATCTGGAGGGTTATTCTCTGTCTTTGGAAGGTGACATTGGAGTAAATTTTTATATGTCGATGTCTGATAATCTGGCCCAAAACGATAATACTTATGTTCATTTCGAGCTTCCCCATGGAGGATCAACGAATGTATCGATCAGAGATGCAGTCATAAAAGAGGTCAACGGCCGGGAATACTATGTGTTCAAATGCAATGTTGCCGCTAAAGATATGTCATCTGTGATAACAGCACAGCTTAACAGTGGTAATTACCGGGGAGACGTGTATGATTTCACGGTAAGAGATTATGCTGAATATCTTCTTGATCCCGCTCATAATCATCCGGATTATGTTGCTGCAGCTCCGCTTGTCAAGGCAATGCTGAATTATGGAGCGTGCGCACAGATGTACTTTAATGTGAACACAGATGAGCCGGCCAACCGCTCGCTCAGTAAAGATGATAAGAACGTAATCAATACTGTTCCGGATGTTATATCGATCAGTGATCCGGTTGACGCTCTGACAGACGGAGTTACCCTTCACGGAGTATCGATATCGCTCAAATCAGAGACATCCATGTCGTTCTATTTCCGGAGTGATGAGGATCTGACTTTCGATTGTGATGGATATACAGTATTGAAAGATACATCAGGAGACTATCAGGTAGCGCGCATCATTGGCATTCATGCAAAAGATATAGGCAGAAGTTTTACTTTGTCAGTCGGTTCGCACGGTTCTTATACATACAGCCCTCTTAACTACTGCAAAATAATAGTAACCGGCACGTACAGTGATAATCTGAAAAATGTCATAAATGCATTCTATCGGTACTATGAAGCGGCATCATCATATTACGGTAGTAACCAGAATTAACCTTAAATGAAATGCTCCCCGAGTTGAACAAACTTCGGGGGCATTTTATTTTTGCCAAAGCTGATGGATGTTATACACTTTTATTGAATATAATTATTATGTGATATAATTTCCTCTATGGATACAAACTTTGAGAGATTTGTCAGGTATGGTGTTTTCCCCGGAATAGCAAAGACCGGGGCTGAATGTGAGAAGGAACTCGCTGAGGTATATGCTGCGATCGATGAAGTCGCTTCATATAACGAACTCAAGGTTCTTGATGCTTTCAGGCATGTTAAGTTCTCTGATGTACACATGGGCTCCACCACGGGATACGGATATGACGACATCGGACGAGAGAAGATAGAAGAGATCTTTGCACGTGTGTTCGGATTTGAGAAGGCTTATGTGAGAGTTCAGATAAGCTCCGGAACGCAGGCTATCTCCGCCATGCTGTTCGGACTTCTGAGACCCGGGGATACGATGCTGTCCGTGACAGGTAAGCCGTATGATACGCTGGCGGCAACAATCGGGATCAGCAGCGGCGATAATGACGGCTCTCTTAAGAATTACGGTATTGACTATAAAGACTGCGAACTCAGAGAGGACGGCTCGCCCGACATTGAGAAGATAACAAGTCTCATCGATGACAAGACGAAGATGGTTTTTATCCAGAAGTCCAGGGGCTATACAGCCAGGCGGGCACTCACATCATCTGATATCAGAGCGATTGCCGTGGCGGCTCATAACAAGAAGAGCGACGTGATAGTTGCTGTTGATAACTGCTACGGGGAATTCTGTGAGAAGGAAGAGCCGGGCGATCTCGGCTGTGACATCTGTGCAGGTTCTCTTATTAAGAACCCGGGCGGCGGCATCTGCTATACGGGCGGATATATTGCAGGTCACGAGGAACTCGTGGAGAAGTGTGCAAGGCATCTGACGACGCCCGGTCTGGGCAGTGAAGTCGGTCCGACGCTCGGATTCAACAGGATGATTGCAAGAGGGCTTTTTACCGCACCCCAGTGCGTTGCCGAGTGTCTCAAAGGTGCTGTGTTTGCGGCCAAACTCCTCGAGAAGACGGGATACGCCGAGACAAGCCCGGCCTGGGATGCCGTGAGGGGCGATATCGTTCAGACGCTCATCTTCAGAGATGAGAAGAAGATGTATGATTTTGTGGGTAAGATCCAGGCATGCTCGCCGGTTGATTCTTTCGTTACGCCGGAGCCATGGGATATGCCGGGATATGAGGATAAGGTAATTATGGCAGCGGGGGCTTTCGTGCAGGGGGCAACGACAGAGCTGTCCTGTGACGGGCCGATGAAGCCGCCGTTCATTGCGTATATGCAGGGCGGTCTTGTGGCGGATCAGGCAAAGCTCGCGGTGATGCTGTCGTTATCGTAAAGGAAACGGGATATGGCAAACAGGAATAAGAAACCGAATAATCGAAGATATGGCATGGGAGGCACGCATCCGCAGGCAGGCGGTGAGCACCGTATGAGTGCTACTGAACACGGAGCCGGGAATCCGCAGCCCGGCAGACAGGCCGGTTCCGCGCGCCTGACACGCGAACAGCAGGAACGGGCCAGGGAACTGAGGATACAGAGACGTAAGCAGCAGAGCCTTGATCAGAAGAAGTACAAGGTCAAGAAGATGCCTTCAGCCTCTGCGGACCCGTACATTATCCCGGGCAGAGATACTTCAAGGGAGCCTGTTGCGCAGATGCCTGCAGCTCAGACGCCTGCAACTGTTAAGCAGAGACCGGTTAAGCGCGCCAAAGTCAGGAAATCCCGCGACAATAAGGCATACGCCGATCATGTAAGGGACGAGGCTAAGCCGGTCAATAAAGAGCTTGATGCTCAGCAGAAGCAGGCCGCCGAGATCGAGAAGATAAGCAGGCAGATCGAGGAGAAGGAGCGTGAGAAGCAGCTCGGGATCACTGCTGTCAAGGAGAAGCGGAAGAAAGATAAGAAAGAGAAGAAGGAGAAGGTCAAGCGGGAACGCAAGAGAAGATCTCTCGATTCTCATGTCAAGGCAGAGCGCAACGCGGTAAGGAACGGCATCTTCGGTGCCATCGCCGTCAGTGCGGCGCTGCTTGTCCTTGCTTTCGTTGTTTACCACCTCGTAAGTTATGTGGCGGAGAAGCCGCATCCGTCGTTCATTACCGAGGGCTCGATCGAGCACACCATCGGCGCGAAAGCGATGATCATCAGGGAAGAAGAGGCGATCAGCTCTAATTCCGGCGGAGAACTCGTCACCTCCGTAACCGAAGGAAACCGCGTTGCAGCGTCACAGAACCTGGCAATGGTCGTTCCCGAGGATAACAAGAATACCGTTAACGATCTTCGCAATGTTCAGTCGCAGAT
>CADBNJ010000314.1 GCA_902795955.1 Oscillospiraceae bacterium | reverse complement strand
GACATATTTGGATACCAGCAGAAGTCCGTCATCATCCTTATCCTTAACTGTCCAGACGATATCTTCTCCGCTGTATTTGCCCATTACAATCTCATCGCCGATCTTATGACCGGCTCCTTCGTTCTCACCCTCAGTTCCCGAAGATGACACTGTGAAATAATACTCGATATAGAATTGCGATACTGTTATGTCGTAGGAGGCATTGAAAATGTCGTAATCTACCTCCCGCTCTTCTCCGTTGATAGCATACGTCCCAAGGTAATTGAAGTCTCCTGCCTCATTAGTCTCGCCGTACGCCTCGTAACCCTCATCCAACGTAATAACAAAACTGTATATATATTTACCTTCAGACCCGATCTTATCAACGTCATTCCAGGAGCTGTCAAGATAACTGATCTCATTGATAGAGTAGCCGCAGCCCTCGGGAACAACGGGGGCACTGAACTCTTCGCCTATCCCCGGGGTATCGATGCTGACCTCGACACGTTCAATGAGCTTGTTCCACTTGGCCGTGAGGACAGTGTCTTCATCGGCACAGACATCCTCCCAGCAGGTGCCTCCTGCACCGAACCACCCGCCGAAATTAAATCTGCACCCGTCCTTCTCGATCATTCCATAGGTTACAGGTTCAAGCTCGTAGCGGAGGATCGATCCGCGCGCAACAGTTACAGGACCTGGTGCGGTCTCATATCCGCCGTTGTCAAAAGATACGGATACTCCGGATGGACTGCCGACCGCAAATCTCCATATGCCCGTGATGGTGCAAACGCCATCAGAACGCGAGATATCAAGCGGTACGACAGAGCTTGCGCCGTTGATTGTAAGATCAAGATCACCGGGTATCCTGTGTCCGATCGAACGGAGCGAGTACCGCATGTAATAGACCTTGTTATCGCTGAATACATGATCCTGCGTGAGGAATTGCGCTGATCCGGATACATAGGACCTTCCTGCGGTGTCATTCAGGACGGCAGCTGCCGCGAATCCGTCAGAAGCAGAAGTCACACTTGCTCCTGCTGCCGGAGCGACTGACTTGACATCGAACGACGCAAGTACTGGCATATCAGAAGCCAGGTTGCGAAGCCTTACAACCGATGTCTCAAACTGGTGCGAGATAACAAAAAGCCTGATGTTGCCGATAAGGCTCATGGCGGGTGCTATCACCCCCATGTTCTCACTCTCTTCATCGCTCTTCTCAAAGTCCATATCGAACATCACCGGTCCCGCGAGCTTGAGGATCGCGTATATCTCGTTCTCCTCAAACATCCTCTTTATACCAAGTTCGTCAAGGAGCTTGCCAAGTTCTCGAGCCGCCTCGAGTGTGTCAGCGCACGAACCGTTTTGCTCGCCGTTCTTAACGAGAATTCCAATATCTGCTATATCATTCATCTTGCCGGCTACGGCATCTGAATCAGCCTTGATCTCCTCATCACCGAAGATGACATCCATTGCTTTCACGAAGATGTCCTGGTACACATAAGAGACCGTTACTTCGTTGCCTGAAGCATCCGTAAAGGTGTCTGTCTTCTGCGCCGAATAATCTTCTCTCGTCGCGATCTTGTCACTCAGGACCGCAACGATATCAGATGCTTTGTCATGACTTAATGACTCTTCATCTGCTCCTTCCGCCTCCTGACAGGCTTCGCTTCCAAGCTCCTTAAGTCCCCCGGCAAGTCCCGTCTTCACATCATCCGTTCCGAGCATATGGATCTGCCCGTACAGCGTCATGTCCCACGGCGGAACAAGGCAGACAATGTCATCACCCGTCCGGTAGTTATGAATATACCCGTACTTTGAGCTGTCGGAAACCGCCTGCGCATTGACCGTACCGGGCGCCTCGAAAGTATAAGCGTATATTCTGTTCCCGCTCTTGTTGACGCGTTCATTCAGCCTTGCCGCGAGAATGTTCGCAAGAGCGCCGCCCCTGCTGTGACCCGATATCCAGTACTTGACCTTGCCGGAGCCGCCAAGCCCCACTATACCGTCAACCATCTTATCCACAGCCTTCGCGAAAGCATAATGCTCATCACTCTTCTCCGTTCCGTTAACCATGAAGTTCTGCTTCCATCCTTCTCTTCTCACGTCTCTGTCGAGCGAGTAACTCTGGATGGTGACTGCTACAAGCTTATACTTATCGAAGCCGCGGCCGATGGTCTTCGTACCCCATGTATAGTTGAATCCGTCCGGGTCATTGCTGTCGAATCCGGCAAGTCCGGTCTCTTCAAATCCCGCGTCCTTAAGAAATGCGATCCCTCTGCTGTTCTCAGCTTCAACGGACGCCGCCGTCAGCTGCATTGATGCCAAAGCAAGGCCGTCGTTCCGCACCGACGCATCACTCAGGAACCAGTCATCCGAATAATAGTAACTGTCCTTAAGATAGTCTGCATGAGTATATGTCGAGAACAATTCGATCCTTCCGAATCTGTATCTGTAATCTTCAGGACTGATAACCCTGTCCTTGTCAAGCATGATCCCAAGTATGAGAGAGCATCCAAGAATAGCTATAAGTGACGATAATATGAGCCTGTCTTTGGTCTTGAACATAGCAGCAAACCACCTTGCGATTGATGGATATATTCTAACATACTGCAATAACTGCCGTGATCACCCTTCAGCCTGTCTTCTTCCACTTCGTATCAGGCTTGATCTTATCGTCAGCGCAGTGTCTGAGATACATATTGATAAGTGTCTGATACGGAATATCTGTCTCCTGAGACAGGTTCTTAAAATAGTCTATGACGACATTGTCAAGGTAGATCGTGACATGCTTCTTATTCCCGACCCTGATGAACTGCTTCAGATCTTCCTCTGTCTGAGGCGGGCAATCAGGATCATAGACATCCTCACGATTCCGAGCTTCCTCAAGCATCTTGATCTGCTTCTTGGTGAGTTTTTTGTTTAAATCAATCTTTTTTGTTACGATCATTTAAATATTCCTTCCTCTCAGAACTTGTGGCTTTACGAGCCGATATAATCCTTATGACGTGTTCACGTTCCGTATAAACAACAGTAAGCAACAATACTGTTCCGTTCAGACAGCCGATAGTTTTAAATAACGGTACTCATCTTCGCTATGTACGACATCCAGCTTCTCAACCCTGAACGGATCACCAAAGACGAGCGCCGCCGTATCAAAGTCAATATTATGCTTCAGAATGTTGGTTCTCTCTTTGTCAATATCCCACTCAAAAAAGCATTCTTGCGTATTCATATTATATGCACATCCT
>CADBNJ010000313.1 GCA_902795955.1 Oscillospiraceae bacterium | reverse complement strand
GGCTATCATCAAGTTCATCAATGAGATCGCAAGACTTATCGACAGCGATCCTGATGTCAAGGGAAGGATCAAGGTCGTATTCATCGAGAATTACAATGTATCTAACGGCGAGAAGATCTTCCCTGCGGCAGATGTATCAGAGCAGATCTCAACTGCAGGTCTCGAGGCATCGGGTACAGGCAACATGAAGTTCATGATCAACGGTGCCGTTACTCTCGGTACGATGGACGGTGCCAATGTTGAGATCTGTGAGAATGTCGGAGAAGACAACATCTACATCTTCGGCTGCCGTGCACAGGATATGGCTGCAACGAAGGCTTATTACAACCCCAAGTGGCAGTACGAGAATATCCCCGGTCTTAAGAAGGCTCTCGACAGGCTTGTTGACGGATCTTTCAACGATGAGGGAACAGGCATGTTCAACGACCTCTTCAACGGTCTCATCTACGGTTCCAACTGGCAGCCCGGTGATACATATTATGTTCTCGGTGACTTCGACGATTACCGCAAGACACGTGACCGTCTCTACACTGATTATAAGAACGAGCTTGAATGGGCAAGGAAGTGCTGGGTCAACATCTGCAATTCCGGCAAATTCTCGTCTGACCGTACGATCGCAGAATACGCCAAGGATATCTGGGATGTTAAGCCTAAGAAGCTTAAATAATCAGACATCTTAACAAGATAACCGGATAAAGGGGCTGTCTCAAGAGATTTGCTTGGGGCAGCCCTTATACTGTAACGGCGTGTTGACAAAATATACCGATAAAATCGCGTTTTGTTGTGCAAAAGGATAGGTCTCATGCGCGAAATTGGGTGATTTCTTACATAAAGGCAACTGTCTGGCTATGTTTTTTTGTATCAATTTACAAGGCTTGCAAACGGGTTATTGATGTATTATGTACTTGTGATTCAAGTGGTTTTGCCATTTGCGTCACTCTCGTAAATATTTGCCCGAGATTTATGTTGTTGTTTAAAGGCTGTTCCGTTCGCGGAACAGTTTTTTTGTGCCATTTATACGCCTCAGATACCGCTATATGTTTACTTGAACGATATTTCTAATGCTTTATGTATAAAATGCACAAAAAACGGTAATTGCAAAAATAGTTTTTTGTATTTTTGGTTGGTAATTTCACTTGAATATATTATAATAGCTGATATAAATAGCGGATTTATGTCCGTGTGTATTTGACAGGAAGGAATTATACAAGTGGATCAAGCATATTTATTTAACCGTGGCGAGAATTACATGTCCTATAATTTTCTCGGCGCGCATCCTTTTGAAGACGATAAAGGCAACAAAGGGTATATGTTCAGAGTATGGGCTCCCAAGGCAAGGTCAGTCAGCGTTATGGGTGATTTTAATGACTGGGATCCCATGGCTAACCAGATGTTCAAGCTCGGTAATACGGGTATCTGGGAACAGATAGTGTGGGGAGCGCAGCAGTGGGACCGTTATAAGTACAGAGTTATCGGCGCCGATAACAGAGTGTACGAGAAGGGCGACCCTTACGCCAGGCATTTCGAGACGAGACCTAACAACGCCTCGATCATCTACGATCCCAATGATTACATCTGGAATGATGATGAGTATTGTGCGAACAGGACAGATGCCCTGGCACCCAAGCCGATCAATATCTATGAGATACATCTCGGCTCATGGAGAAGACATCCCGACGGCAATGTGTTCACATACAGGGAACTTGCACTGGATCTTGTGGATTACTGCAAGAAGATGAATTATACCCACATCGAACTGATGCCGATCCTGGAGCATCCTCTCGATGCTTCCTGGGGTTATCAGGTAACAGGTTATTATGCGGTAACGAGCAGATTCGGTACGCCGGCTGACTTCAAGTACATGATCGACGTACTCCATCAGAACGGTATCGGCATAATACTTGACTGGGTTCCCGCACATTTCCCCAAGAACCTTGAAGGACTTGTAAGATTTGACGGTACGCCGTGCTACGAATATGCAGATCCCAGGCTCGGCGAACACAGGGAGTGGGGCACATACGTATTTGATTATTCCAAGAATGAGGTTATATCGTTCCTTATCTCTAATGCCATCTTCTGGCTTGAGGAGTTCCACCTTGACGGACTGAGAGTTGATGCCGTGTCATCAATGCTCTACAGGGATTACGGAAGACAGCAGTATCTGCCCAATATCAAAGGCGGCAACGAGAATCTTGAGGTTATAGAATTCTTCAGGAAGCTCAATGGTACGATCAGGTGTCATTATCCTCATGCTATGATGATCGCAGAAGAGTCAACGGCATGGCCCAAGGTAACTCACAAAGTTGAGGACGGCGGTCTCGGTTTTACGCATAAGTGGAATATGGGCTGGATGCACGACACACTCGATTATTTCTCTACCGATTCATATGCGAGGGAGTGGCATCATGATGAATTCTGTTTCTCCATGATGTATGCTTTCGCCGAGAATTATGTGCTTAGCCTCTCTCATGATGAGGTGGTTCACGGCAAGTATTCGATGATCGATAAGATGCCGGGAGATATTTGGAGGAAGTTTGCCAATCTGAGATTGCTCTACATCTATCAGATGAGCCATCCGGGTGCGAAGCTCAACTTCATGGGTTCCGAGTTCGGCCAGTTCATCGAGTGGAGATTCTATGAGCAGCTGGAGTGGTTCCTGCTTGATTATGAGTCACACAGGCTCCTTCAGGATTATGTATCGCAGCTTAACAGATTCTATCTGGATCACCCTCAGCTGTGGATCGACGATCATACCTGGGCCGGATTCGAGTGGATCAGTGCAGACGATACGAAGAATAACGTATTCATCTACAAGAGATCTTCACCGAAGGAAGATGAGAACGATATCTATGTTGCACTGAACATGGTTCCGCAGCCTCTTGAGGAGTACAAGATCCCCGTATATGAGCTGGGAACATATAAGATAGTTCTCAATACCGATGACATGTCACACGGCGGTTCCGGATATCCTACCGCAACCGATCCCAACGGGTGCGTGGAGGCTGTCGATGAAGAATATAACGGCAAGCCGTATCACATCGTTATCAACCTTCCGCCTCTGGCAGGTATCTACTTCATGAAGGTCGCTGACCCCAAGCCCGCACCTAAGAAATCTGCCGCCGGGGCGGTTGCTTCCGGTGCGAAGAAGGGTGCAGATACCGGCAGGAAGGCTGCTCCTGCTAAGAAGGCTGCTCCTGCTAAGAAAGCTGCTCCTGCGAAGAAGGCTGCTCCTGTTAAGAAGGCTTCCAAGGCTGACACAAAACCGGTTGCTGCTACCGCCGGCAAAGTTGCCGAAGCAGGTAAGAAGGCAGCAGATAAGACTGAGAAATAAAACAATAACATAAATTTTGGAGGTAACACATTATGGCAAAAGCTGAAGTCGTTGCAATGATACTTGCTGGTGGACAAGGCGCAAGACTCGGAGTACTCACCAAGAAGATCGCCAAGCCGGCAGTTCCTTTCGGAAGCCGTTACAGGATCATAGATTTTCCTCTGTCCAACTGCGTCAATTCAGGTATCGAGATCGTAGGCGTTCTCTCGCAGTATCAGCCTCTGGCTCTCAACACATACGTAGGCAACGGTCATCCATGGGATCTCGACCGTCAGAACGCCGGCGCATATATTCTTCCGCCTTTCCAGAAGTCCGGTAAGAGCGACTGGTACAAGGGTACTGCAAATGCTATCTATCAGAACAAGGATTTTCTTGATGACTGCAATCCTAAGTATGTAGTTATTCTGTCCGGTGACCATATCTATAAGATGGATTACGGCGCAATGCTGAAGAGTCACATCGAGCGCGGTGCAGACGCTACAGTAGCCGTCTATGAGGTACCGTGGGAGGAAGCTCCCAGATTCGGTATCCTCAACACAGAGGGCGATGATTCGATCGTTGAGTTCGAAGAGAAGCCGAAGGAACCTAAGAGCAATCTCGCATCAATGGGCGTCTATGTGTTTACGTGGAGCGTTCTGAGAGAAGCTCTTATCAAGGATGAAGCTGACGAGAATTCCAACAACGACTTCGGTAAGAATATCATTCCGATGCTCCTGAATGACGGATGCAAGCTCTTTGCATACAGATTCGCAGGCTACTGGAAGGATGTCGGAACGATATCTTCTCTGTGGGAGACCAATATGGATATTCTCGACAAGCCTGAGGATATCAATCTCGTTGACCGTTCATGGAGGATCTTCTCAAGGAACCCTGTAAAGCCTTCGCAGTACATCGGATCTGAAGGTAAGGTCACGAATTCCGCACTTACTGACGGTTGCCGTATCTATGGTGATGTAATCCACTCCGTACTTTCCAATTCCGTAGTGGTTGAGAAGGGTGCCGTCGTTAAGGACTGTGTACTGCTTCCCGGCGTTACCGTCAAGGCGGGTGCACATCTTGAGAGGTGTATCGTTGATTTCGGAACGATAATCGGTGAGAACGTTAAGGCAGGACCTTCCGTTACGGGAGAGGGCCCTTACACCAATCACAAGATATGCTCTGAAGGTATCGTTGTGTTTGAGCGCGGTCTTAAGATCAAGGCTGATTCAGTGATACCGGGTAACAGTATGGTTGATTCCGATATTGAAGTATCCGATGAAGAATCCGTCATCGAGAGCACATTCAGAGTATAAGAGTACAAGGAGGAACAAGATAAATGTTTAATAATGCAATGGGCCTGATCTTGGCCGATAACAAGAAGATCTCTTTAGGAGAGTTGTCCAATCCGCGTGCTCTTTCCGCAGTGCCTTTCGGAGGCAGATACAGGATCATCGACTTTATGCTGTCTGATATGGTCAATTCCGGCATCAAGAATGTCGGTGTACTGACATATAACAAGTATAAGTCCCTTATGGACCACGTAGGCACCGGTGCCGCATGGTCACTCGACAGGAAGAACGACGGTCTTCACATCCTGCCGCCTTATGTTAACTCGGAGGCGACTGCCGCAAATGTTCAGGGAGATGAGGAGCTTACGGGCGTTCTGGATTTCCTCAGACAGTCAAGGACGACATATGTCATCATCTCGGCAGCGAATGTTGTGCTGAATACTACATTTGATGATTTCATCAAGTCTCACGAGCAGTCGGGCGCGGATATCTCGGTCATGTATAACAGAGACGGCATCAAGTTCGGAAGTCCTTCTTACATCCTTGAGCTTGACGATGAAGGATTCGTTAAGGACATGCTCTACAATCCTCCCAAGCCGACATCCAATAAGTGCTCTCTGGGTATCCTGGTATTGAGAAGAGATCTTCTCATTGATATCATCGCGAGACAGATGTCTCACGGCATGACACACTTCGGCATCCATTCCATCGTTAAGATGTTCGATGAACTCAAGGTTCACGGCTTCGAATACGGCGGAACGGCGCTGAGGATCAACAATGTTCATTCTTACTTCAAGTCATCGATGAACCTGCTCAATGAAGGTGTCCGTAATGACCTCTTCTGGAGCGGCGAACCGATCTACACAAAGGTTAAGGATGAAGCACCGACTCTGTACTTTGATAACGCGGATGTCAAGAACAGTATTATCTCTGACGGCTGCAGGATCTACGGTAAGATTGAGGAGTCTGTGATTTTCAGAAGCGTAACTGTATCCAAGAATACTACGCTTAAGAACTGTGTGGTAATGCAGGATGTTCATATCTCCGAGAATTGCCACCTTGAGAATGTTATACTTGATAAGAACGCTTTCGTTCGTCCGGGTGTCCGCCTTGTCGGTCATCCTGACTATCCTATCGTTATCGGAAAGGGTGCGGGTATCTGATTATGGAAAAGTCGATTAAAGTATTATTAGTATCCTCGGAAGTCAGTCCTTTTGTCAAAGTCGGCGGTCTTGCTGACGTTGTCGGAGCGCTTCCCGTTGAACTCAACAAGCAGGGAGTAGATGCAAGAGTAATCCTTCCTTTGTACAAGAAGGTCAAGGTTAAGTATGCCGATCAGCTCAAATTCCTCGGCTGGAGAATGGTCCATATGGGATGGAGATCCCTGTATGCAGGTCTGTTCTCTCTCGAGCAGAACGGAACTGTCTTCTACTTTGTAGATAACGAATACTACTTTAATTTCGATCAGATCTATGTAGAGTACGTATTCGATATCGAGCGCTACTGCTTCTTCCAGCGTGCCGTTCTTGATTTCCTCGGGGATTTCATGAACTTTGAGCCTAATGTGCTTCACTGCAACGACTGGCAGACAGGTATGATCCCGATGCTCCTTGACGCTCATTACAAGAAGCACGGATATCATACGGATGTTCAGACTGTATATACCATTCACAACCTGAAGTATCAGGGTGTTCACAGCACTGAAGTCGTTAAGGAGATGCTCGATCTTCCCGATGAATACATCAGAGAGGATTTCTGTATCAAGGACCGTGCCATTAACTTCATGAAGGCTGGTATCGTCTTCTCCAATTCAGTTACGACAGTATCACCGACTTATGCATATGAGATCATGACCGATTACTACGGTGAAGGTCTTAACTGGACTCTTCAGAAATATGCATATAAGGTATCCGGCATCCTGAACGGAATGAACGATCTCGAATTCGATCCTTCCAAGGATGACAAGATCCCGATGAAATACACTGTCAAGCATTACGAGAAGGGGAAGGCTGCATGCAAAAAGTCATTGCAGGAACAGCTCGGGCTCGAGGTCAATCCCGGTGCGCCTCTTTGTGCCATGATCTCAAGACTCGTAGACCAGAAGGGTCTGGATCTCCTGCTGTACGTTCTTGAAGAGATACTCTATGACGGAATGCAGGTCGTTATCCTCGGTACGGGCGATCCTTATTACGAGAGAGCTCTTGTTGACATTGCCAACCGTAATCCCGGCAAGATGTGTGCCTGCATTGATTTCGACGGTGCGCTTGCACATACGATCTATGCAGCATCTGATATCTTCCTTATGCCTTCTATCTTTGAGCCCTGCGGTCTGTCACAGCTCGTATCCATGGCATACGGTTCCGTACCCATCGTAAGAGAGACAGGCGGACTGAAGGATACGGTTACTCCTTACAATGAGTATACAGGGGAAGGCAACGGCTTCTCGTTTGCAAATATCAATGCACACGAATTCCTGTTCGTCACCAAGTATGCAGCTGATCTCTACAGGCATCACAAGGATGTGTGGAACAAGCTTATCGAGACCGGCATGAAGGGCGATTACTCTTGGAAGAAGAGTGCCGCCGAATATGCGGGATTGTTCTCACTCATCACAGGTATCCCTTTGAATAAGCCTGAAGAGAAGAAGGAGGAGGAGAAGCCTGCTGCCAAGAAGGCCCCTGCCAGGAAGACTGTTGCAAAGGCAGCCGGAACTGCGGCCAAGAAGGGTGCCGAAGCAGGCAAAAAGGCGGCAGTCAAGAAAGCTCCTGCCAAGAAAGCAGCTCCCAAGAAATCAGAGGAGAAGAAGCCTGAATAATGACTTCTGAAGGCAAAGAACCGAACATAAGCAATAACGGGGCGCGGGAGCGTGTTTATCACGCCTCGCGCCTGCTTAAGTACAGACGTCCTTTCGGCGCACAGCCTGAGGGCGGGACTGTCGAGTTATATCTTGAGTGTCCTTCAAGTGCAACTGATGTGACACTTTGCTATACCTACGGGCTGTACAGCTTCTCATATCACGAGGAACCCATG
>CADBNJ010000312.1 GCA_902795955.1 Oscillospiraceae bacterium | reverse complement strand
GCAAGACTCTGGCAAGAGTTATAAGCATTATTTATTCGCTTATGACATTCCTGGGCGATATATGTCTCAAGGATGCTCCTGGTAATGAACAGCAATGACAGCGCCATCAGCAAAATGACCATAAGGAATGTCGCATACAGGTGTATTGCGATGGGGAGCTTGAAATTATGCTTTCTGAAGATAGATCCCGGGCCTTTTGATATCATATGATCCTCTCTGATAGAACGGTTGTATTAATTGTCCGTTCCTTCAGAGTTTTTGTCAACCAGCTTGAAGCCGTAACCCCATACAGTCGTAACGGAAGCCTGCGAATCCTTGATCTTCTTGCGCAGACGCTTAACTGTGTCATCAGCAACGCGCGTCTCGACCTCTGTGGAATAACCCCATATCTTATCGAGAAGTTCCACTCTGGGGATGGCTCTGTCCTTGTTGGCAATGAGGTATGTGAGAAGTGAATACTCATTGGGAGTAAGAGGAAGGAGCTTGCCGTCCACGGAACACTCCTTGGTCTTCTTATTTATCACGATATCAGCGAAAACAAGAATGTTGTCATTCTGGGGAACATCACCGCCGTTCATGAGATCTTCCTGGCGCTTGAGCGTGGACTTGACCTTGGTAACGAGCTTGATGGGAGAGAAGGGCTTCGTGAAATAATCATCACTGCCGAGATCAAGGCCCTGAATGTAATCGGCATCGCTGTCCTTGGCAGTGAGCATGATTATAGGCACATTGCTCTCCTTGCGTATTTCCTTGAGAATGAAGAAACCGTCGTGACCGGGCATCATTACATCAAGTATTATCAGGTCGCATGGAGTATCTCTGAACCTTGCCAGCAGATCGTCTCCTGTGGGGAAAGCGATAACATTGAAATTCTCTCTCTCGAGAAACGATTTAAGCAGATTCCTGATGTTCTCCTCGTCATCTGCGATGTAGATCATTTTGCTCATACATTCACTCCGGTTAATATATACTGATATAATTGTATAGAATAAAGAAGTATTAAAAAGTCTTAAATGGTGCAAATGTGCGGAAAATGTTGCATAATATTCCTATACATTTTCGGAGGTGACAAAATGTCTACGGTTTTGGTGACCGGTGGTAACGGGTATATTGGTTCGCATACTGTCATATCTCTCTTCGAGAGCGGATATGATGTGGTTATTGCAGATAATCTTGCAAACAGCAAGATGGAGGTTCAGAGAAGGCTTGAGAAGATATGCGGAAGATCGTTCAAGTTCTATAAGGTCGACTGCTGTGACGAAGATGCTCTGTCGGTTGTATTTGAGGAGAATAAGATCGACAGCGTTATTCATTTCGCCGGGCTTAAGGCAGTAGGTGAGTCTGTTCAGATCCCTCTTGATTATTATTCAAATAACATCGGGAGCATGATCACGGTCTGCAGGCTGATGAAGAAGTATGGCGTCAGGAATCTGGTGTTCAGTTCTTCGGCGACCGTGTACGGAATGAGTGAGGATGTTCCTTTTACTGAGGAGAGTCCGCTCGGTGTCTGCACGAATCCTTACGGTTGGACCAAGTGGATGATCGAGCAGATATTAAGGGATTTTGCAAAGTCCGAGCCTTCCATGAAGATCTGCCTTCTCAGGTATTTCAATCCGGTCGGCGCTCACGAGAGCGGATTGATCGGTGAGGACCCCAGAGGTATCCCTAATAATCTGTTCCCGTACATATCGAAGGTTGCAGGCGGTACACTGGAGAAGCTGACTGTATTCGGCGATGATTACGATACGCCTGACGGAACATGTCTGCGCGACTATATCCATGTTGTTGACCTGGCCGAAGGACATGTTAAGGCCATCAAGTATCTGGACAGCCATGATGCAGGCGTTTGCCTGTTTAATCTCGGAACGGGGAAGGGAACGTCTGTTAAGGAGGCTGTCGCTGCTTTCGAGAAGGCGTGCGGTCATCCCATTGCACATGTGTTCGGCCCCAGACGCCCGGGTGATATCGCTGTTTGCTACGCTTCCACGGATAAGGCTGAGAAGGAACTGGGGTTCAAGGCCAGATATACGATCGATGATATGTGTTCATCCTGCTGGAAATGGCAGACCATGAATCCCGACGGATTACAGGATGAATAGAATATTTGCTGCGATCCTTGCCATATGCTTCATTTGTTATCCTTCTTTTTGTGTCGCGGCATACGAAGAGGGTGATGAGCAGTATGAACAGCAGGATGAAGCGGAATCATTCTCTTCACTGAAGCAGATATCAGGAGGTCAGTATCTCTTTGTCACCAGGTCGCAGATGATCTCTGCAGGATACAGATCGTCTGACGAATTCAGGGAAGCGGTTATTGACAGCTGCATGGCTATGGAGGGTGCTTCATACAGTCAGAAAATGGGCAAAGGCGGACAGGGCGAACCGGTAGATTGTATTACCTATGTGCTGATAGCTTATGCTTCCGCATTGAACAAGATCACTAATCTTAATACCACGTCAGACAGGCTGGTACATTTTGCAGGAAGCTGCAAGAGCACCGGGCCGTGGAAATTATACACAAAGACAGGTTCAACCGGATGTACATCCTGGCTGTCAATGCACGGTATCGGAACTGCCAGGTATTCAGATAATGTGTTCAAGCAGGGTGCCCCGGTGTATGAATCATTAGATCCGCTTGATGTCAAACGCGGTGAGATCGTGTTCTTCGGCGGATATGAGAAGTCGTCCGGTAAGTACAAGTGGCTTCATACAGGAATCTATGACGGTGAAGGTTCTATGTTCTGGCAGGCGAGAGGCTCTGCATTTACGGCGGGTGTGTCATCCAGAACCGAGTTCGATGATCCCGAACAGACAAGATATACGAGTGTTCTTGTCCTGCATATAGAAGACTTCGATCTGACGTCTGATGCGGAGCTCCTTCACTCTTCCCCTGCAGAGTATTCATCATATAAGTGGATACAGAGATCAGGCAAATGGTACTGCAGGAACAGTAAGGGCGAGTATATTACAGGACTGGCCGGGATAGGCAAAAAGTATTATCTGTTTGACGGATCCGGCGTTATGAAGACAGGCTGGCAGATGTATGGCGGCTACTGGTTCTATTGTTCTTCAAGCGGAGCCGTCAAGACGGGATGGGCAAAGCTAAGCAATAAATGGTATCTCTTCAGCAGCTGCGGAATAATGCTCACAGGGCTTAATAAACAGGGCGGATCGTTATACTATCTTGACCGGACAGGTAAGATGATAACAGGCTGGAGGCTTATTGACGGAAGCTGGTATTACTTTAAGTCTGACGGTGCCGCTTGCGTCAACTGTTGGAAGAAGCTGGGTTCAACGTGGTATTTCTTCGACAAAAACGGAGTAATGCTTACCGGTATCAATAAGATATACGGTAAATATTACCTTATGGATGAGAACGGTGCGATGAGGACAGGTTGGACGAAGCTGGGAGACGAATGGTATTATAATCTTCCTTCGGGTGAGGCAGTAAGCGGAGAATATTCGGTGGACGGTGTACAATACCTGTTTGATGAGCAAGGACGTTTGTTGGAGGGTGTATCATGAAGAGATTATTATCAGTTATATTAACAGTTATTATGCTGCTTCCGGTCTTTGCAACAGTTGTTGCTGCTGACGGCAATGACGAATATGAGCTCGTTGAGGTAACGGGCGGTATTACGGAATATGTTTCCTTCAAGTGGGTCAAGAGCGGCGGCAAGTGGTATTGCAGGACTTCCGCAGGTTCGAATATTACGGGACTTGCCAAGCTCGACGGTACAGTATATTTCTTTGATTCCATGGGTGTCATGAAGACCGGCTGGCAGGAGATAGCGAAGAGCTGGTATTATTTCGCTTCGTCCGGTGCGATGAAGACGGGATGGCAGAAGATAAGCAGGAAGTGGTACTACTTCACCGGCGGCGGTGTGATGGTGACAGGCGTAAGGAAGATCGGCAGCGATTATTATGTGTTCAAGTCAGGAGGCGAGATGGCGACAGGATGGGCACAGGTCGGATCTTACTGGTACTATCTGTCAAAGTCAGGTGCCGCCTATGTGAGCAAGTGGCTGCAGAGCGGAAAGACCTGGTATTATTTCGGGAGCACCGGCGTTATGGCAACGGGATCTGTCAAGGTGGACGGTAAATATTATTATTTCGCTTCCGGCGGTGCGATGCAGACCGGATGGATCAAGGCCGGCAAAGAATGGTATTACATGGATAAGAGCGGGGCGGCCGCGACAGGATGGAGGACGCTGAGCGGCACGCAGTATTATTTCAACAATAAAGGGATGATGCTCCACGACACGGTTGTTGACGGGATCACTTTGGGCCCTGACTGCAAAATCGTCAAGAATACCGAGCCCGTTGGTCCTTCAGATGATAACAAGCCTTCACAGGCGACTATAAACTACGATGCGGGCGAGTACTCCATCTCAAAGCCCCACAGCG
>CADBNJ010000311.1 GCA_902795955.1 Oscillospiraceae bacterium | reverse complement strand
TTTTGTAAAAACAAACATTCCAGTGCAGGAATGTAGAGACAATCGGGGTAATGTCTCTACATTTTGTAAAAACGAACATTCCGGTGCAGGAATGTAGAGACAATCGGGGGCAATGTCTCTACAATTTGTAAAAAAGAACATTCCGGTGCAGGAATGTAGAGACAATCTCCGCACGGGAAGCCGGTTAGTCTTTATAGAAACAGACACTTTTGTTAAGCGAGAAGGGTAGTTTTTGATCTGATAATCGCCGGGGAGTAGATGATATACTTCGTGACACAGGACCGGGAAAACTGTAGTTATAAAACTTTCCCCGGTTACTCATCCCATGTGATTTCTTTGGAGTATCATGCACATCCGATTCAGCCTCACTCTTATAACAAAGGGTGCCCCGCTTTGCTTTGCGCGGGACACCCTTCTGCAGATCTGTTATAACGACTGCCTTTCGATCAGTCTCAGCTTCACGGCGTTACTTCATGGCGCCGGATCCGTCGAACTCGTAGACTATGCCGTCGATCTCAAGAGATTCGTTAGCAGCCATTCTGCCGTCTTCCTTGAAGTAGTACCACTTCTTGCCGCTCTTGAGCCACTTGCTTACATAAGCACTGCCGCTCTTGGTCAGATAGTACCAGTCACTGCCTGACTGCTTCCAGCCTGACTTCTGCATGGCTCCGCCCGAAGAGAACAGGTAGATTGCGCCGTCGATCTCGTGCACGCCTGTCAACATCAGCATGTTGTCTTTATCAAAGTAGTACCACACCTTGTTGATCTGTTTCCATCCGGTTACGGAACCGTTTGTCGTGAAATAGTAGTAGCTGCCGTCTTCATTCTTGTACCATCCTGATGCAAGAGCACCGGATGACTTGAACCAGTAGAGCTTGCCGTCGATCTCGCAGAGACCGGTCACCATTACGAGTGACTCGGGGTCAAGGTAATACCAGACTTTGCTGATCTTCTGCCAGCCTTTGAGAAGAACACCTGATTTGTTGGCATATAAGTAATTGCCGTCATCGTTGATCCATCCGGTCTTCATGGCACCGTCAGCTCCGAAGAAGTATGAACTGCCGTCGATCTCCATCAATCCCGTAGCATAGCTTCCGTCACTTCCGACGTAGTACCACTTCTTGTTGATCTTCTTCCAGGAATATGTGACCTCCTGATTCTCGGGAACTGCGGGAGTCGCATCCTTCACCGTGGTCTTGTCATCGATCAGAAGGGAGGGAATGCCGATTTCTTTCAGCTTGCCGGAATCATCGATATCATAATTACCATATATGCTGACATTATTCTCAAATCTGTATCTCGGACCGCCGGTATAGATATCAAGCAGTGTGCCGCATCCGCTCAGATCGATACTGCTGATATTATTGTTGTTGATCTTTGCCACGGCAAGTTCACTGCAGCCGGTCAGATTAAGAGATGTCAGTTTATTGTTGCTGCAGTTAAGCTCCGACAGACTTCCGTTTGATGACAGATCAAGAGAAGATATACTGTTGCCGCTGCAGTCGAGGTATGTCATCTCGTCGAAGTACTCTATGCCCTTGAGGTCTTTTATTCCGAGGTTAGGCACTTTTATGGTCCATGTCGGAGATATCTCATCGTCACTGAGATATCCGCTGCCGTCAACGTCAATGGTTGCGATGTATTTCCTGAATTCCGCGTCGGGGAAATTAGTCCCGTTTATCTCGATGCCGTCCGGTGTGATGGCATCGGAATAGTAGACATCAATCCAGTAGCAGTTGCCGCTTGAAGTCAGGTAAAGTCCGGAAGCTTTATCCTTGATCATTACCCTGAGTAAGATGCAGCTCTTCACGCCCTCGGAATAATCATTGGTCACAAGTTCTGAAGTATCGATCGTTATGTTCTTACCTGTTCCCAGAGTATTGTCAGAGTACGAATCTTCCCATTGGTACTCTATATCAAGTCCGTCCACATAATCGAGATCAATGCCGCTTATGTTGACGGAATCACCATAACCGGCAACGATGATACTATCCGGATAATCCTCGTCAAAGGCAGGCATGTATTCCACTACGAAAGGCATTTCGCGTGTTGCAGTCTCCTTGCCTTTGGTGACCGTTACTACGCAGCTGATCCTGTGGCTTATTTCGATGAGCCCGGGATCGTCGGAGCCGTCGCCCCAGTCTTTTGATACTTCCCACCTGTCGGGATCATAGTCGTTGGAATTGAACTTGAGCTCAGGAGCTGTTGCACCGTCGATCTTTGTGAGAGTTGCACCGCCGGGTCCGACATCATACCACTGATATGTGACAGTACATCCTTCAGGTCCCGTTCCAAGCACTTCGAAAGAAATGTTCTTCCCGGCTTTGTATATTACGTTCTCATAATAGACTCCCATAGGATCGCAGTGATACTCGGTATCACCGACATACTCTGCCTTGACCTCGGAATCAAATTCCGAAATGTAGGGTACAACCGTGAAATCCACATAGAATCTAGTATCTATTTCATCACCGGTGTCTAATTCCGGTTCACATTCGAATACTATTTGCTTCTCTTTGCCGTCAAATTCAAAGTAATCGTTGGAATTGAGCGTTATGGACGGAGTCGTAGTCACGGTAAACGGATCTTCTTCCCCGTACAGGTACCATGAATATGAGACAGGAGTAATATCGGCAGAATAATCCATATCCAATGTGAGTGTGAAAGTCTTGTCTTTGATCGCATTGACCGGTTCATTCTCAGGCTCGGCAAAGCAATAGCTGCTAACTGTTGTCATTCTGCAGAATGCTTTGGTGAAGTCTCCCTCATCTTCGTCATAATATCCGCTGCGAGACATGATCAGAGTATATGTCCGGCCCTTCTCAAGTCTGAGGAGTCCGAGGTCATGGTCGAGATCAGAATTCCAATGATAACATGATTCTATGATCGGTATCTTCTCAGAATCACTTCCATATGCCGTGGTGTATAATCCCTGTTCACACCATTCCATGCAATACCAGGCAGTCTTATCAGGTGTGAACGATACTTTGATCGCAGGTTCGCCATCTTCGGTCATCTCAGTGAAGCTGTCTTCGTCAAAGTGGTAGACAGTATCTGCCTTAATGACGGAAGGGATCTTATCTGCGTCAGGGTAGGGATTAACGTAAGTTCTGACCAAATACTCGTTGTTGAGGTATACTTTCTTGCCGTTGATCGTCAGTTCAGCATCCAAACAGAGCACGTACCTGCTGTCAGGATCGGAATCAAAATCAAATACATCGTTGCTGTTTTTGGTCAGTACCGGTACATTTGTCGTATATTCTTTATCATTGATCTTCCATGTATATTTCGCCGCGGTGCATTCCACGGTGCTGTCCAGCTCGAAAGGCACAGTGAACTGTTTATCTTTCTCGGCAAGTATTGTCTCGAACTGAGGACACAGATAAACGTAATCCTGTACCGCATGCACACTGATATAGTTCTCGCCGAACGGCTTCTCATCGAGGTCGTAGAAAGAATAATAGAAGCTGTACTTTGTTCCTCCTTCAAGATAAACATACATTGACTCGGTGAAATCACCGGTATCATCGAATTCTTTGAACATCTCAAGATATGCATAGCTTCCGTCTGTATTTATCCCGAACCAGTGATCATTGACCGTATCGCCGCGGAAAGAGTAGTATCCGGTCTTGGCAGGTGTGAATGATGCTGTGGCTTCATGATCATTGAGATTCTCAGGCATGATACGGTAAACCTTATCCGCCTCAACTTTCTTCGTAAGAGGTTCGGCATCGGGATACTTGCCTGTATCTGCCGGCTCGTTTTGCGTATCAGCAGCTGTGTCCAGTTCTGATTCATCCGTCTGTTCCGTCGTCTCTTCCGGATCTGCCGTTTCTTCCGGCTCTGCCGGTTCAGCCGGTTCTTCCGGTTCTGCCGTCTCTGAAGCGTCCGGTATCTGTTCCGTCTCATTGATCTCATCTGTCTCACCGGCGAGAACCGTCAGCGGAAGACCCGCAAGACAGCTGCTTGCCATTGTCATGGTAAGGATGCCGCTGAGAACTTTTTGGATTCTTGATCTGTGCATAGTCCACCTCCGTCTTTTTGATTATTTCTATCTTACTCCTAGAGAGGAGGCGGTTCAATTTGTATGCCGGGTTATTAACAGTTTTTTTACGCTGCGAAAACAAATGATCATCAGTTGCGTTCCCGTTGTTTTAATGTGCACTCTATTGGTATAATTAAACGATAATCTTTGATTCAGGAGGCCATGACATGATAGATCTTAGTGCTATGCCCAAACTCGGTTTCGGCTTGATGAGACTCCCTGAGAATAACGGTGCCGTTGACATAGAGACGGTGAAGAATATGGTCGATCTCTATATGGAAGCGGGACTTAATTATTTCGATACTGCGTACGTCTATCATGGCGGCAAGTCGGAAGAGGCCGCACGCGAGGCAATCGTAAAGAGATATCCGCGCGATTCCTTCTATCTGGCTACCAAGCTCCCCGCGTGGTGCATCAGCAAGGAAGAGGATATCGACCGGATCTTCAATGAGCAGTGCGCGAGGGCAGGAGTCGATTACTTCGATTTCTATCTGCTCCACTCTCTCGAGGACGGCAACAATTACGAGAAGTACGAGAAGTACGACTGCTTCAGCTGGGGACTGAAGAAGAAGGCCGAGGGGAAGATAAAGCATTTCGGATTCTCTTTTCACGGAAGTCCGGAACTGCTGGAGAAGGTGCTGGATCTTCATCCCGAAGTTGAATTTGTGCAGATACAGCTTAATTACGCCGACTGGAACAATCCCGTTGTCAAGTCGGGTGATCTTTATGAGATACTGGCAAGACGCGGTGTTCCGATAATAGTAATGGAACCGGTCAAGGGAGGAAGCCTGGCGAACATCAGGCCTGAACTTGAGGCGATGTTTAAGGCGGCAAGACCTGATGCATCTGCGGCATCGTGGGCGCTCCGATTTGTCGGATCGCTTCCCGGCGTAATGACTATACTCTCCGGTATGTCCTCGCCTGAACAGATGGCGGACAACATCGGTACATTCACCGGTTTCGAGCCGCTCAGCGAAGAAGAGAAGAAGCTCGTTGATGAGGTTACAAGGATAATGCTCGATACGCCTACGATCGCGTGCACGTCCTGCAGATATTGTACGGAGGGCTGTCCCATGCAGATATCGATACCCGATGTATTCAGGGTTGTGAATACGATGAGGCTGTATAATGATGAGTTCAGGCCACGCAATTTCTACGGCGGGCTCGTGGAGAGAAGCGGCAGGGCAGGGGACTGCATCGGATGCGGCCAGTGTGAGAGTGTGTGTCCGCAGCATCTGCCGATAATCGAGCTGCTCAAGGAAGCATCGGATATGCTTGATAAATAAAGGAGATGAACATGTTGAGATTAAGACCATTCAAGAAATGTGATGCTGACACGGTGGTCAGCTGGATCAAGAGCGAGAGGATATTCCGGTACTGGTGTGCCGACAGGTTCGAGAGCTACCCTATAAGCGGCGCAGATCTCAACGCGCAGTATGACGGGCTGGCAGACAATGATGATATATTCCATTTTGTTGCCTATGACGAGGAAGGTATCATCGGGCACTTCAATATAAGGTTCCCCGACAGGAATGATATAGATACGGTGAGGCTTGGTTACGTTATCGTAGATGATGCAAGACGCGGTCAGGGACTCGGGAAGAGGATGATCAGCATGGCGCTCGATTATGCCTTTGAATTTATGGGAGCTAAGAAGGTAACGATAGGAGTGTTTAAGAATAATCCTGCCGCATTGAACTGTTATCTGTC
>CADBNJ010000310.1 GCA_902795955.1 Oscillospiraceae bacterium | reverse complement strand
GATTCGTAATCCTGGCTTGCAGCATTTCTGAACAGCGGATCATCGGGGTTATTGGTCTGGATATATACTTCGCCGGGATGATCTCCCCTGCCCGCGCGGCCGGATGCCTGCGTTATCAGCGCGAAAGCCCTCTCTGACCCCCTGACATTCACCGAATTGATCATCAGGTCTGCAGACAGAATGCCCACAACAGTACAGTTAGGGAAATCATGCCCTTTGGCTATCATCTGTGTTCCTATCAGGATCGAGGCCTCACCGGCCGCAAAGCTGCTCACGATATCCGCTACAGCATCTCTTCGCTGCGTTGTATCCTGATCCATTCTCAGTATCTTCTCGTTCGGATAATACTTATTGAGCAGTTCTTCCAACTGCTGTGTACCATAGCCTGCTCTCGTGAACCTGCCGTTGCCGCAGGAACCGCATGAAGCTTTATTTGCAGGGATCGTATAGCCGCAGTAATGACATATCAGGAGCCGTTCACCGCTCCTGGGATTATTATGAAGTGTCATTCCCACCGAGCAATTGACACATCTGGCAGGTTCTCCGCAATGATTGCAGACCATCGTCCTTGAGTACCCCCGCCTGTTGAGGAACAGGATTACCTGCTTATTATCTGCAAATGCTCTGGCCATTGCAGCTCTCAAAGGCAAGGACAGAATCTCGCCGCTGCCCAGCTTGATCTGTTCACGCATATCAACGGGATAGACAGAAGGCATCACAGCACCCTGCTTCGCACGTGAAGGAAGTCTCAGCAACTTGTA
The DNA here is from genome assembly GCA_902795955.1 of Oscillospiraceae bacterium. Classification (GTDB taxonomy): domain Bacteria; phylum Bacillota; class Clostridia; order Saccharofermentanales; family Saccharofermentanaceae; genus Saccharofermentans. The sequence goes on along the minus strand of CADBNJ010000310.1, from coordinate 9,947 downwards.
ATATCCTTTATCAGCAGCATAGAACGACTCGATCGCAGGCGTAGCGGAACCCATGACTACACGGGCATCATTAAGCTTCGCTCTCATCATGGCAACCGTCTTGGCATTATACCTCGGATGCGAATCAGCCTTATAAGACGGATCATGCTCTTCGTCGATGATCACCAGCTTAAGATTGCTGAACGGAGCGAATACCGCACTTCTCGGTCCTACGACAACCCGTGCCCTGCCGCTTCTTATCATATTCCATTGCTCATATCTCTGCCTGTCAGTCAGCTTGCTGTGCAGAACGGCACAGTCATTGCCAAGCCTTCCTTTGATCCATGACACTGTCTGAGGAGTAAGCGATATCTCCGGAACAAGATAAAGGACCTGTCCGCCTTTGGATGACGCATCAGCAGCACAGTTAAGGAAAACTTCCGTCTTGCCGCTTCCGGTAACACCGTACAGCAGAAATACTGCGAAGCTGTCACACCCGGTTATCTCACTGACCGCATTCTTCTGATGATCATTAAGGTCATATTCCGCCTTATACCTGGAATCGTCAGAGACGCCCGATATTACACCCGTATCAGTCTCATCCAGCTTCTCCCGCGTGACATTAACGAGTCCCTTATCAATAAGTCCCTTAAGGCTCGCAGGCGTGATACCGGTATCGGCACAAAGGTCTTTCTTATATGTCTTCCCCGCTTCCAGAAGGTACTCCAGAGCCCTTATGTGATTAACAGATCTGAGACTGTTGCCCGAGAGAGCCTCCTCGGCAAGCCCTCTGTCGGCTATGTCGATGAAGTCACCTGTCTTAGCCTTATGATTCTCGATAAAAGACGGCACAAAGAGCTCCACGATATCGCTCTTTGTACTGTTGAACCTTCTTGCGAGCGGCTCGATAAGCCCGATCTGTTCATCCGTCATGACGGGTTCTTCGTCAGCAAGTTCTGCTATCATCTTGAGCTTGCCCGACATTGCTTCATCACTCTCTTCAGCGGAACCGGCGGAGATGACGATACCCGTTCTCAGCTTATCGCCCTTCCCGAAAGGCACCCTTACAAGACTGCCCCTGACGACACTGCCGTCAAGATGCTCAGGCACTATATATGAATAGTACCTGTCAGTCGGCCTTATCGCCCCTCTCAGCAGGATCTTCGCGACGCTGATCATCATTGACCGATATTGAACATCTCGAACATGTCTACCTGAGCGCTCTCCGGCAGATTATCGAGTATTCCGCCGTAAGATGCGAGCTTCTCAACAGCTGACGAGCCGAGCCCGGACCTTCTCGCGAAATCCTCGCGGTTCTTGAAAGGTCCTTCCTTCCTGGCCTCCTCGATACCAAGTCCCATGGAGGCGGAGATATCCCTGATCGCATTGAAAGGAGGAATTATAACGCCCTTGGACTTCTTAACGAACTTCTCACCCATCGATTCTTCCAATGAGATCGGAGCGAAAGTAATGCCTCTGGCATACATCTCTTCCACTATCTCACAGAGAGCGATCGCTGACTTGACCTTGGGGTTATTGCGTGCCTCGGCAGAAGTCTTCTTCAGTTCTTCGAACTCGTGCCGCTTAGCTATAACCGTCTCCGGTCCGTTGCACATTGATTCGGCGTCGAATTCATCGCCCCTTATGGTAAAGAACGCACAATAATATTCCTCCGGATAATACACCTTGAACCAGGCGACTCTCAGAGTAGAGATCGAGTATGCTGCGGCATGTGCCTTGGGGAACATATACATGATCTTCTGGCAGGAACCGATATACCATTCAGGCACATTATTCTGCCTCATCAGCTCTTTCCAGCCTTCCCATTTATCGCATTTGCCTTTGGCGACCTTACCTTTACGCACATTCTCCATGATGTCGAAAGCGTCTTTGTTGGGAACGCCCCAATAGATGAGCGTCGTCATGATCGAGTCACGGCAGCCGATAACGGAGTTAAGGTCACAGATGCCCTTCTGTATAAGATCCTGTGCATTGCCTGTCCATACGTCGGTACCGTGCGACAGACCCATGAGCTGGACGAGATCGTAAAACCTCGTCGGCTTCGTCTCTGCGATCATTCCGCGCGCCATAGGTGTTCCGAGTTCTGACAATCCGAGCGTAGCAGCTCCCGCTTCTGTCGCTTCAGGCGGGAATCCGAGTGCCTCTGTAGAACTCAGCAGGCTCATTACCTTCTCATCAGGTATCGGAATAGTCGTAACATCTATACCCGTCAATTCATTGAGCATACGCAGAACGGTAGGATCTGCGTGGCCCAGGATATCAAGCTTCAGTATAGTGTCGTGCATCGCACGGAAATCGAAGTGAGTCGTAACTATATCTCCTGATATCTTATTGGCCGGACACTGTATCGGCGTAAACTCGTAGACATCCATCTCCTTGGGCACTACGACCATGCCTCCGGGATGCTGTGAGGTTGTTCTCTTGACACCGATTATTCCCCTCGACAGATAATCGAGCTTGGCATGAGTGAAAGGAATGTTGAGCTTCTCACACGCCGACTTTGCAACGCCGTATGCGTTCTTATCGGCATATGTGCCGATCGTGCCTGCCTTGAAAGTGTGAGTCACACCGAACAGGAATTCAACGTATTTGTGTGCATTGGGCTGATACTCACCTGAGAAGTTAAGATCGATATCAGGCTGCTTGTCTCCGAAGAATCCGAGGAATGTCTCGAACGGTATATCCTGCCCGTCCTTTGCCATGACCGTACCGCAGTCGGGACATGTCTTCACCGGCATGTCAAAACCCGAGCCGTATGTACCGGAATTATCAAATTCAACATAATGGCAGTTAGGACATCTGTAATGAGGAGGCAACGGGTTAACCTCTGAGATACCGCTCATCGTTGCAACGAAAGATGAGCCTACCGAACCTCGCGAACCGACTATGTAACCGTCATTGTTCGACTTCTTAACAAGTCTGTATGCGATATAGTACATGATCGCGAATCCGTTCGTGATGATCGAGGTCAGTTCTTTCTCTATCCTGGCGGCAACAGTCTCATTAAGAACGCCTTTGTAGCGGTACATCTTGTTAGCCTTGGTATATACGATATCGCGGATGTCTGCGGCAGCACGCGCGATGATCGGCGGGTAAGTACCGTCCGGGAACGGCTTCATCCCGAACTGTATCTTATCGGCAAACTTATTCGTGTTGGTCACAACCACCTCGAACGCCTTCTCTTCCCCGAGATAAGAGAATTCCTCGAGCATCTCGTCTGTTGTTCTGAAGTAGAGATCTGACTGCATCTCCGCATCCTCAAATCCCTGGCTCATCAGCAGATACTTGCGGTATTTGCCGTCATCTTTCTCAAGGAAATGGGAGTCCGTCGTGGCACAGCAGGGCATGTCATAAGCATCTGCCAGTTCCACAAGCAGTTCATTGATCACCTTGATGTCGTCGCCGTTGAGCGGAACAAAATTCGTCTCATCCGGCTTCGGCTTGATCCTCGTCATGAACATGTTATTGCAGAGAGGCTGTATCTCGACATAATCATAAAGGCTAAGTATATCCTTCATCTTCTGCGAATTGACCAGTGCATCAAGACACTTATCCCTGTCCTTACCGCAGTCCTTATAGACCTGAACAACGTTCCTGTATATCTCTCCGCGCTCACATGCGCCGCCTATTATGAGACCGCTTGAATAATACTTAAGCCTGCTCCTCGGAGTTCTCGGTCTGAAAGAGAAGAATTCGATATTGGATTCCGATACGATCCTGTACAGATTGTAAAGACCCGTATAGTTGCGCGTAAGGAAGATGATATGGTAAGCAAAATTCTTACGCGACTTGACGTCCTCATCAGACAGATGACCGACACTTGAGTTGATCTGACCGGGATCGATAGTTCCCGCCTTCGTGAGATATCTGATTATGATATCAGCATCCTCTTTGCAGTTGGCAAGAAGATCATCCGACTTGTTCAGATCACCTTCAACTCCGCCGTACCTGATGATATCTTCAACACTTATGGCAGGCATAAGGAACTTGTGTCTGTAATACACATGATCCTCGATGTTAAGTCCGAATCCGGCTCTTCTCAGGAATCCGAGCTTCCTGAATATATCCCTTCCTCCGATATAAGCCTGCTCCATGAACTCAAGGAGTTCTCCCATGAGGAAATATGATTCGCAAGGTTCTCCCTTGCCCGGATATATGACATCTTCGAACTCGGCATGGAAATCGGCCACATGTTCAAAGACGATGTTCTCGGGAATAACCTCCTCCATGCCTGCCGGTGTAATAACTTCACCGTCCTGACCGGTTATCCTGCCGATCTTATCATGGGGCTTGAGAGGTTCGACCCTGATACTCTCATCGCGCAGCTGCTCGGGAATCTCCCCGGGGTCCCACAACGAAGTATCGATATCCTTTGCCGAGAATTCCTGTGCATCCTCATCCTTCTCCCCCTCGAAAGGTATCTCCTTCGTCCTGTACCCCACGACGCGGTACTTGGACGCAGTTAACTCCGTCATCGTATCCACGTTCGGATCACCGCCTGTCGTCTTGATATCGATCGTAACGAACGTACCGATACTCCTGAGGTCATCCTTATTCAGGGGAAGTCCGTAAACAATAGTCGGGCCGTCATCGACGAGATATCCTTCGCAGCCGAGTATAGCCTTGAACTTCTCCTCGTCGTCACCGCGCTTCTTGTTGATGTCTTTCATTGTGTTATAGACTTCAGGGAAAGCCTGAACTACTCCGTGATCGGTCACGGCACACGCCCTGTGTCCGAATGAAGCGGCAAGCTTAATGACATCGGCCGGTTCTGACACTGCATCCATATCACTCATCTTGGTGTGGCAGTGTAATTCGACTCTCTTATAAGGTGCATTGTCCTCGCGTCCTTTTGGCTTGGATGCTTCGAATCCTCCGGTGATCTTGAGGCCTAGTTCACCGTCTACGCTCTCTACTGTCCCCTGCAGTCCGCAGAATCCTTTGTCGCCGATCTTCGATTCGAATATGTCGGCATCTGCAGGCTGAAGGAATCCGATGCACGGTATCTCCCCCGTCTTGTCATAGATAAAGAATTTGGCAATGACCGAATTGCCTGATTTGGTGAGCCTGAACTTATCATTGATAATGACGGTGCCGGCGACGTTAACGGTGCCTTCACCCATCTCAAGAGAATCGATGTTCTTGAGCGGGACATCGCTCTTGACCTTACCGAATATCTTGTTATCGGCATTCTTCTTGAACGCCCTGAATTCCTTCTTGGCCTCGCTCTTGACCGACTTGGCCTTCTCCTCCCACGTGTCACCTGACGGAGCCGGATTGGCCTTCTTATCGGCTTTGTCATTCGCCGGTTCTTCCTTGGCCTGACGCTCCAGTATCTCCATCGCTTCATCAAGGAATGATGTCTCCGTCTGCTGCTGACCGTCTGACTCCTCACCGGCAACCATATAGGAATTACATTCAGGAATACAGAACAATGCGCCGAATATCTCTGACGAAGCATTACAAAAAGATTCACGCATCGCAGGCTCATCGAACATGATCTTAATAGTCTCCGGACACCTGATAACGATCGTCCAGTCCTCCATGTCAAAATCAAGATTCCCTGCAAAAGCCGCTCCCTGACATTCCGATTCATCAAAGCGCAGCAGAACATAATCCCTGACCTTCCTGAAGATATCCGGGAATTCCTCATCAGTCTCGTCAAGATCATTGAAGCTGATCAGCACATTAAGATCCAGGACGCTCCTGATGTGCGAATACAGCCTGTCCAGGGCATTGTCATCGCTCATGCGACCCAGTCCGCTCAAAGTGATCCTGATCAGATCATCATAGAAATCCAGACGCTCTATATATACATCCCTCAGCCCATCGAAAAGGTTATCGGGATACTGCTCAAAGAAATCAGTCAGCTTTACTCTTCTCTTCTCCAACTCTAATTACCTCTCTAACAAACTCATCAACAGCTTCGTCAATATCCGCGGTCCTGATCTTGCCGCACGTCTCACCCTTCCTGAACAAAAGGAATTCATCGACTCCGCCGGCAAGACCTATGTCTGCTTCTCTTGCTTCTCCCGGTCCGTTGACCGCACACCCCATGACGGCAACCTTCAGATCATAAGGCAGTCTCGATATCTTCTCTTCGACCTTGCCTGCCAGCTCGATCAGAGGCACCTTGGTCCTTCCGCACGTGGGGCAGGACACAAAATCGATGCCGCCTGTCTTGAGATTCAGAGCCTTCAGGATCGAGATCGCTGCATATACTTCTTCTGTCGGATCATCGGTAAGCGATACTCTGATCGTGTCCCCGATACCTTCGGCGAGCAGTGTTCCTATTCCGACAGCCGACTTGACGATTCCCTCCTTCATCGTACCGGCCTCGGTTACACCTACGTGAAGAGGATAATCGCACTCCGATGCCAGTGTCCTGTATGTGTCGATCGTAAGCACCGGACTCGAGGACTTGATGCTGATCACTATATCCTCAAAATCCTGATCCTCCAGAAGCTTAACGGCACGCCTTGCGCTCTCGCAGAGTGCCTGTGCGCAAACACCGCCGTACTTATCAACGAGTTCCCGTTCGCACGATCCGGAATTGACTCCCACCCGTATCGGAATACCCATCTCCTTGCATACTCTGACAACCTCGGCCACTCTGTCGGGACCACCGATATTCCCCGGGTTGATCCTGATCTTTGCTGCTCCGTTCCGTGCGGACTCTATAGCCAGACGGTAGTCAAAATGTATGTCCGCCACTACAGGGATAGGTGAATCAGCAGTTATCTCCTTCAGCGCCTGCGCAGCCTCCATGTCAGGTATTGCTACCCTTGTTATCTCACACCCGCAGTCACGGAGCCTGAATATCTGGTCGAGCGTTGCCCTGACATCGCCCGTCTTAGTATTATTCATGGACTGTATCCTGACAGGGCTGTTGCCGCCGACAGTCACGCCTTTTATGTTAACTTGTCTTGTCACATGCCTTGTCATTCCACATCTCCTCCAAGAGTATAAAAAATATAGTATCACACAAGGTGACCGTTATTTGGTACAAAACTGATAATTACGTTATCTCTCTACGATGATCCTTATGATATCGGATGCAAAAGCGAAGATCACAAGTGCCAGCAGCATTACAAATCCTACGGCATTAAGCACATTCTCCGCCTTCTTCGACAACGGTCTTCCCATTACCATCTCCACGATGATAAGGATTATCTGTATGCCGTCAAGTCCCGGTATCGGAAGAAGATTCGTGAATGCCAGACCTATGGAGATGATGGCACTGAGCATCGCCAGAGTATATATCTTCTCGCCGGCGGAATCGTCAACATCATCCACGACATCAGATACCACATTCGTAACGCCAACGGGACCGGACACCATGTTGTAGACTTTCTCCCTGCCCTCGAACACATCGCCTATTGCCTTAACGCTTACGTTGACGATCGTAACGGGCATCTTAACGGCATATGAGCATGCCTTGAGGAATCCTTTGATACCTGAAACTTCATAGCTGAAGAAGACAACGCCTCTCTGATTGGTATATGTCATCTTCACATAAGCACAGTCTGACTCCATCTCCTTGCCGTTGCGCACATATTTGAGCTTCAGTGTGTCACCGTCCGTCTGGGAGTGAAGAAAATCCATGAATCCTTCCTCTGCAACGGATTTACCGTTGACATATGTCAGGAAATCCCCGGGCTTGAGAACCGGCTTGCCGTTATTCTGATCCTCATTGACCTCAACGATCTCCCATCCGTTGTATTTATTGGAGACATCGCCGTATGTTGTAATACCGAGCATCGGACGCTCGCTTATCTCCGGTTCAAGCGTGATATCGTATTTATCGCCCGTGCTGTGAGACTTCATCGTAAGCACGACCGTATCAGTCGGTCTTACTGCGTTATCCACCTCATAGTAATAGTCGATATACGTGAAGACGGGATTACCGTTGACTGCTACAACAGTATCTCCCGGCTCGAAAGCCTGCTGTGAGGAGGCAAGCTGTGAATCAGGCATGGCTCTTGCAATATCAAGAGAATTGAACGGAGCCACGGTGTACATGATTATGAGGATCAATACTCCGAGCAGCACGTTCATGAACGGACCCGCAAGCGCGACGAGAAGTCTCTTCCACCTTTTCTGATTGATCAGGAGTGAAGGATCATCGCTTTCGACAGGCTCGCCGTTCTCGTTGATCTCCGTGAACCTTACATAAGCGCCGAAAGGTATGCACCTTATCGAGAATTCGCAGTCTTTACGCTTCCAGTGAAGGAGCTTCGGTCCCACGAATATGGACACTTCATAAGCCTTTATCTTAAGAAGCCTTGCCACCCAGTAATGGCCTAGCTCATGAATGGTCACGAGCACGCCGAGAATGATTATGACAGCTATAATGCTAAGCAAACTGATACTCATAAGATTACAAACCCCTTATTACTTCCAAAGCCCTGTCCCTTGCTTCCCTGTCAGTCTCAAGTATCGTATCGACCGTAAGACTGCCCGATACCCCGGACATCCTGCTGCATACTTCCTTGACGGTTCTCTCGATGTCGAGGAATCCCAAACTGCCGGAGAGAAACTGCGACACTGCAACTTCATTTGCACCGTTCATAACCGTCGGAAGCAGTCCGCCTGCTCCCGCCACATCGTAGGCAAGCTTAACAAGTCCGAACACATCAGTATCACAACGCTCAAACGTCAGATTATTGGCGCCTGCCGCGAAAGGATCAAAATCCTCTACCAGCTCCGGTCCTCTCTCCGGATAGTAAAGCGCCACCATAATCGGCAGTATCATCGAAGGCTTGCCCATCTGCGCCAGTACCGAACCGTCGCGAAGCCTGATCATGGAATGAATGATGCTCTGCGGATGGACTACGACATCTATCCTGTCCGTACCGATCCCGAACAGATGAGATGCTTCTATTACCTCAAGACCTTTGTTCATCATCGTGGCGGAATCTATCGTTATCTTGCCGCCCATCTTCCATGTAGGGTGTGCCAGCGCCTGCTCAAGTGTCACGGATTCAAGCTCTTCACGCTTCCTTCCCCTGAAAGGCCCTCCGGATGCAGTGATCAGGATCCTGTCAAGGTTTGCCCTCTTCTCTCCCCACAGGCACTGCCATATCGCACAGTGTTCACTGTCTACGGGAAGCAGGTCGGGGGTGCCCTCACCCGTAACAAGGGGCATGATTATCTCTCCGGCCGTAACGAGGGTCTCCTTGTTGGCAAGCGCGATATCCTTGCCCTTGAGTATCGCATGATAGACAGGCTCCAGGCCTGCTATTCCGACGATCGCACCGACCACCGTATCACACCGGTCAGCCGTTGCAGCGGCAATATTGCCGTCTCTGCCGGACAGTACTTCCGTCCTGATCTGAGGATACGACGTCCTTATGGTGCTTCTGAGTTCATCAGCACTGCTTCTGTCAGCGACGCTGACCACGTCAGGGGTGAATTCAATGATCTGCTTCAGGAGCATGTCCGTATCACGGCAGCAGGTAAGTGCCACCACTTCAAAATCATCCGGATTATGACGCACAACTTCAAGAGTCTGCGTACCTATTGAACCTGTTGAACCTAATATCGATAATCTGCGCATAGGACAATTATATACTTATTAGCCTTATTTATGAGAAGAAATGTAAGGCAAAAATGGCGATAAGAAGACCTATGGGCAAGGTAAAGAATGAACTGTCAAATCTGTCGAGCATTCCGCCGTGGCCGGGGAAGATCTTGCCGTAATCCTTGATCCCGACTCTTCTCTTGATGAGTGAGGCAAGCCAGTCGCCGATCTGTGACATAACTGAGATCAGGAAGCCCATGATAAACGTAACGATCGAGAATACAGCCATATTGATCGACAGGTTGTCGATCTTGTAAACGACGAGATCGAAGTAGAGCATTACGCAGACCGCGCAGCCGACGGCACCACCGATGCATCCTTCCCAAGTCTTCTTCGGGGAAATGTGGGGGACGATCTTGTGCCT
>CADBNJ010000309.1 GCA_902795955.1 Oscillospiraceae bacterium | reverse complement strand
TTGCTTTTATCCTTTTAGTTACTTGCCTTAACCGTATTCCAGATCTCTGTATACTTCTCTTCAATTGCCTCGGATGTGTAGTACACCTCGAGTGTTGCAAAGACTTCTGCCGTGGGATAGTAGTAGATGTTGCCGGATACTTCGGGATCGAGCATGTCCTTTGCTGCGGTGTTAGGTGTCGAATAACCGACATATTCGCAGTTCTCAAGGGCGATCTCGGGCTCATACATGAAGTCTATGAATGCCATGGCACCGTCATAGTTCTTGCAGTTTACGGGTACGCACATCATGTCGACGCTCCAGTTGGAACCTGCGGGAAGAACATATCTGAGGTCGATGCTGTCGTTTCCGCCGAGCTCCTCGATCCTGTCGAGCATAACGATGTGGTCGCCTGACCATGCGATGGAAGCGGAGAGTTCTCCTGATGCCATCTTGTCCTTGAGGTTGTCGACGCCGTATGCGGGAGATACCTCAGCCTTCTGCTTAACGAGGAGATCCATTGCTTCGGAGAGCTGCTTCTCGTCCATGGAGTTGATGGAGTATCCGAGATAGTTAAGTGCCGTTCCGATTGACTCTCTCATTGAGTCATACATGCCGATCTTGCCGTTGTTGCCTGCATCCCAAAGTGATGCCCAGATCTCCTTAGGGTCTGTTGTGCCTTCAGGGATGCTGATCTTGTTCGCATCGTAAACAAGGCCTACAGTGCAGTACAGGTAAGGCACGCCGTATTCGAGCACCTTGTCTGACAATTCCTTGTCCTCTGCATACTGAAGTGTCTTGAACATGGGATCCATGTACTTGGATGCGTTGGGAAGCTTGCTCCAGTCAACGGGCTGGATCCTCTCCTCTTTGATAAGACGGCTTACCATGTACTCTGAAGGAACGATGACATCATAACCGTTTGAGAGGTTGGGGTACATCGTCTCATTCGTCTCGAAAGTCCTGTAGACTACCTTATACTCCGGGTGAGCTGCCTCGAACTTCTCGATCGTGTCCTCGGCGATGTACTCGCCCCAGTTGTACACGATGAGCTCCTTGCGGCTGTCGCAGGCTGTCGTTGACATCATTGCCGTGAAGAGCATTCCCGTTGCCATGACAGATGACAGTACTTTCTTTGTTCCTTTTCTCATTTTTTGTCCTCCTGTTATTTTGTTCCTTTTTTATTCTTTCGGATCGTTGAGAGATTCGACATGATCATGAGCACGAACACCACTACGAACAGGAGTGTTGTAAGTGCGTTCATCTTGGGGTTGACACCGAGCTTTGCCATTGAATAGATCGTCATAGGCAATGTCTGTATTGAGCTGTCAACGTTGAAGTTGCTGATGAGGTAATCATCGACTGACAGTGTGAACGTGAGCATTATCGACGACAGTATGCCCGGCATGATCTCGGGTATGATGACGAGCCTGAAGGTCTGCGCTTTCGTTGCGCCCAGGTCCATCGCCGCCTCGACGAGGCTCCTGTCCATCTGCCTCACCTTGGGGCTTATTGACAGTATCGCGAAAGGCACGCACAACGCGATGTGCGCCAGGATAAGCGTGATCTCGCTCTTCTGCATTCCGAGGAAAGCAAACAGCAGCATGAAAGATATACCAGTGACGAGGTCAGGCATGATGTTCGGAACGTATGTGAGTCCCATGACAAGCCCCTGCGTCTTCTTGGACAGATACGTTATGCCGATGCTGGCGAAGACACCGAAGACCGTCGATGCCAGCGATGCGATCCCTGCGACCTTGAGCGTTGTGATGAGCGAATCAAGTATCGTTCTGCCGTCAGAACCGGAGAAGAGATTCGCATAGTTTTTGAATGTGAATCCTCCCCAGATAAATGACTTGGGAACGGAATTGAACGAGTACACGATGAGCACTGCGATGGGCAGGTAGATAAAGAGCAATACCAGTCCGATATATGTATTCGGGATGAACTTTTTGATAAATCTCATATCGTCATCATACCTCCTCCCTCAGCGTCTTTGTCGGAGTTCCTGAGAACACCCATTGTTATGAGCACGAATATCAGGAGCAGGAGCGACAGTACGTTGCCCGCCTGATTGAGCGTTGAGCTCTCGTTGAGAACGAACGACTGGATCGTGTTGCCTATCGTCGTCTTGGATCCCTCCGTGATGATATCGGGGATCATGTAGAACGTCAGTGAAGGCATGAATACCATCTGGATACCTGAGATGACACCCGGCATGGACAGCGGAAGGATAACCTTTGTAAATGTGGTCAATCGTCCCGCACCGAGATCATAAGATGCCTCCAGAAGGTTCGGGTCGATCTTGATGATAACGGAATATATCGGCAGGATCATGTAAGGCAGGAAGTCATTTGTCATGACGAGCTTTGTAATGATGTCTGCGATTATCTCGTTCTTGAGGAACAGTACAGGCGAATCAACGAGGTTCAGGCTCGTGAGTATCGTGTTAAGAACGCCTGTCTCGCTGAAGAAAGCACGCCATGCATAAGTCCTGAGCATCGTATTCATCCACATCGGGAGGACGAACAGGAGCAGCAGTCTTGATCCTGACTTATGAAGGCTCCTCGCCCTCTTGGCAAGGATGTATGCGAGAGGATATGCGATGATAAGACAACCGATCGTCGTCCATACGGCATAATCGAGGCTTCTCAGGAACACGGAGAAATACTCCTGCAGCACAATGCTCTGACCGTAGAAAGTAGCTCTTACCGTCTTGCTGGCGAACAGCACCTCAAATCCTGCAGTTGTGAATTCATATCCCGAACCGGTCGACTTGAAGAAAGCCCTGAACAGGATGAGGAGCAGCGGGAGCACCGTAAATACCACGATCCACAGGATGTAGGGATACGCGAACAGCTTGAAGTTCATCTTCAGACCGAGTGCCCCGTAGAGGCTTGCGACTGCGCCGATGAACAGTATGAGCACCATCGCATTGCCCATGAATGTCTGTGCGACATAGAGCCTCTCGGGCGTCATGTTGTTCGACTTCATCATACTGTCCGTGATGAATCCGGACATCGTGAATACGTGTGCCGCGAGGCGCGCAATGAACAATATCATAACAACGATGCAGCCTATGCGCTTCTTCTTGGAATTATCCACAAAAAGCTGGTAGCTGAATGACAGTGTGACAGCCGCAACTGCGATAACGATCGTGATGACAAACATCAAGACTCCGAATCCGAGGAAGTCGAGTTGCACCTCGTTTCCGCTCATGAGTTTTGTGTAGATCTTCGGATTGATGAGCATGGACAGGAGCGAATATGTCCTCTGGTGCTGATACTGAACAAACACTTCAAACATGGGGATGAAGATGGACACAAATGAGAACAGTGCCGCGAAGCACATTATCATCGCGTGTATCGGCATCAGACTTAATTTCTTACCGATATCTTTCATTTATTCCTTCTCCTCCTCTTCACGCTCCTTGACAGGGTCACCCGTCAGCGCGCCGTAGCAATAGTAGTTCTGGGAATCAGTAGTCCTTCTCATTATCTGGATGTCATCAGGATCGAAGGTAAGACCTACGCGCTGCCCCACCTTAACCGGGTCAACGTCGTGGATCATCCACTCAAC
>CADBNJ010000308.1 GCA_902795955.1 Oscillospiraceae bacterium | reverse complement strand
TTATCTGTTACGTTAACGCCGTTCCTGTATGTCGCGGTCTCACCGACGTAGACAGTGATGTCCTTCGTACCTTCGATGACAGGCGGCTGGTCGTCGTCAAATATCTCAAGATTTGCAGAGATCGTCACTTTGTTGCCGCCCCTGTCGACCAGCTCGATCTGTACCTGCTGTGATCCGGCGATACTGAAGTCAGGTGCGGTAATGTATCTTGCCTCTACGGCAGTCTTATCCTCGACCTTCTCGATAAAATCGGCCACTCCGGCCTGGGAACCCAGTGCCAGGCGCACATCTTTGGAGACGGCAACGGGAGGGATCGTATCCCTGATCTGAAGAGTTGACGTCTTGCTGAGCATACCGGAGCTGAATACTACAGGGTAATCACCCGGGACAGTAGTGTTTATGCCGGAAATATCCGTCTCGCATTTGACAGAATCATCAGGCTTCTCAATAAAAGCATCAACCGAGGGCAAAGCATCGCCTGCCTCAACGGTAATACTCGACTTGATGTTATTGCGGAATCTGAAGACGATAACAAGAGACACTGTCAGAGCAACGATCAGGCCTGCAAATACAGCCAGAGCGATCCTTCTTCTCCTCTGTCTTATCTTGCGGCGTCTGGCAGCTTCTCTTCTGCGCGCTATATCAGCATTACTTCTGTATTGTCTGTTGTCCGGTTGCATTAATATTCCCTCACTTTGCCGATTATAGCATAAAGTGGGTGTTTTCCTTCTATTTATAATATACAAAAACCGAAGTGTTTTGCCGGGATTATCTTAACAAAGCGTCGCTACGGCTCTCTTGATCGGTATGCCTTCGTCTGCGAACTTCTGCTCGAATTCCGTCCGGACGTTATCCTTGTCATATTCCGAGTTGTGCAGATCCCTTGTAAGTTCAGACAGCCCGAACCCGCAGAACTTGAATTCCTCCAGTGAGAAATCATACAGATCGTCATTATCAGTCTTGAACCTGATCTGACCGCCCTTCTTAAGAAGGTTCTTGTATTTGGCCAGGAAATCCCTGTATGTCAGCCTTCTCTTGGGCTTGTTGCGCCTGTTCCACGGATCGCAGAAATTGATATATATCCTGTCGACCTCATCTGCCTCGAACATATCCTCGATGTTGTTGACGTCACAGTTGATGAAGAACAGGTTCGGAAGCTCATTGTTGTGCGCTTTCTCGATCGCCGCAAGTATTACGGACTTGTCGCGCTCCACGGCCACATAGAGAGCACCGGGGTTATCCATTGCCGTCTGATTGCAGAACTTGCCCTTGCCGCATCCCAGCTCCAGATAAAGCGGTGCATCTGAAGGCATTCCGCACACTTCGCGCCACTTGCCCTTATTCTCCGCCGGAACATCGAACCATCTCTCGCGGCACTTCTCCATCCTCTCGGGGATGTGCCTCTTCATTCTCATTCTTGTCATTTGCTGATCTTCTCCTCCGCCGGATCACTGCCCTTATTGATAACGTTAATGTACTGGAACGGTATCTCGATCCCGTACTCACAGAATGCTTTGTTCACGCGCAGATTAATATCGGAAATAACTACCTCCGAAGGCGTCTTCGGCTCGAAATACACTGTCGTTACAAGCCTTAAGCTGCTGTCGTCAAATGCCGTGAAATAAACGTTACTGTACTCTTTTCCTTTAGCAGTGGGCTTGCCCGGTATCGTATACTCGGAATCCATCACTGCCTGCTTCACCAGACTCATCGCCTTCTCCACGTCACTGCCGTAGGCTATGTTGAACTGGAACTGTGCACCCTTGTGAACGGCGTGATAGCTGAAATTCCTGAGTCTCATGGAATTGAGCTTGCTGTTGGGGATTACCCACATCTGCGTATCGATGCCCTGGATAACCACATGCCTCATTGTTATATCCTTGATGATGCCGGCCGTGCCGTCCTCAAGTTCCACCCTGTTCCCCACCTCGAAAGGCTTGTACACGCTTATCATCATTCCCGCCAGGACATCCTTGATGACGTCCTGCGCCGCAAATGCGAGCACAGCACTGATG
The DNA here is from genome assembly GCA_902795955.1 of Oscillospiraceae bacterium. Lineage (GTDB taxonomy): Bacteria > Bacillota > Clostridia > Saccharofermentanales > Saccharofermentanaceae > Saccharofermentans. The sequence continues at coordinate 2,437 of CADBNJ010000308.1, read as the reverse complement.
ATCGCAGTTCCTCCGAGCATTGACTTCCATACGGAATCAACCCCTCCGAACACGGAGAATATCATTATTATTCCCACGACGAAGATACAAGCCGATACGACTCTCTCAAAAAACAATACGTGAAGTCCCGGCTGTTTCTTCTGAATACGCCTGAAGACCATCGCGTTAAGGCGCCTGAGAAGCCATATCAGAATAAGAATACCCAGAATAAGAGACACACTTACCAGTGTTCTGTTCTCGTTTATAAAATCTCCAAGATCTTCAAAAAAGTCCTGTAAGTCCTCAATAAAAACCATCTGTTATCCTCCGGCTGCTCTTCGCGGTCAAAGTATTATATCATTATATCAGACCGGGCTGTCAACATGAGACATTTTATTTATTTTAGACTTGACGGACAAAATGAGATAAAATAAGAGCATATATTAGTAAGGAGACCGCCCGCGATGCCTTCAGAGCTGTATAGAGAGAAGAGTCTGGAACGCATATCTTCCCCCGAGAATCTTAACGACTATCTTAAGGTCACCAAGCCCGGCGTATGGATCGCACTCGTATCCGTCATCGTCCTTCTTGCCGGTTTTTTGGTGTGGGCTCATTTCACGTATATCGGAAGCTTCGTCAGCGGCAAGGCGGAGGTGCGTGACGGACATGCAGTCATCATCTTCGACGACGGTGACAAAGCCGTGAATGTCATGACCGGAATGAATGTCAACGTAGCAGGCAGATCCGGCGTAATAACAGGCGTAGGATTTGACACGGACGGCAATGTGATCGCCAAAGCGGAAATAGCAATAGAAGACGGTACATATCGGGCCACCGTGAACTATAAGACCACGCAGGTATTTGATCTGCTCTTTGATAATTAGGCAAATTTCCCGGCATGAAGATCAAGCAACCCGTAATCAAAGGCATAGCAAAGGTTCCCGTAATAATGCAGATGGAAGCATTGGAATGCGGTGCTGCCGCGCTTGCCATGGTCATGGCATATTACGGCAAGTGGGTCCCCCTCGAGCAGGTCCGCACTGACTGCGGTGTCAGCCGCGACGGATCCAATGCCAAGAACATATATCTTGCGGCCGCTAATTACGGATTCGATGTCAAAGGCCTGCGTCTCGAGCCGTCAGCACTGAAGGAGAAGACTCCCAAGCCGTGCATCATCCACTGGAACTTCAATCACTTTGTTGTACTTAACGGCTTTAAGGGCAAATATGCATATATCAACGATCCTGCCAGGGGTGAGGTGAAGATCCCGATGGAGGAATTCGACAGATCATTCACGGGCATATGCCTTACGATGGTGCCCGGTAAGGATTTCGCGCCTTCCGGCAAGAGGAAGAGCACGATCGGATTTGCAAAGAAGAGACTTAAGGGCGCAGGTATAGCCGTTGCTTTCCTGATGATATCATCCGTGATCGCCTATCTGTTCGGCATCATCGACCCCGTCATGTCCAAATTCTTCATTGACAGACTTCTGACCGGGGAGAACAGAGAGCTGCTCATGCCTTTCATGATCATGCTTGCAGTCCTGTCCCTGGCACATGTGCTGGTCACGTGGATACAGTCACTGTATCAGATCAAGCTCAGCGGCAAGATGTCCCTTTTAGGCAACAGCACGTTTATGTGGAAGCTCCTCAAGATGCCCATGGAATTCTTCTCGCAGAGAATGAGCGGCGATATACTCCAGCGCCAGCAGTCCAACGCTTCCATAGCGCAGACCATCGTCGGAACGCTTACCCCGCTGTTCCTGAACACGGTAATGATGTTCATCTATCTGTTCATCATGATCAAGTACAGTGTACTTCTGACCATTGTGGGCATATCATCCATTTTCATCAATCTCGCGGTATCGAGGTTCATATCCTCCAAGCGCGTTAATATCACGAGAGTCCAGATGAGAGACGCGGGCAAGCTTGCCGCAACTACGGTGTCGAGTATCCGCATGATCGAGACGATCAAGTCAAGCGGTGCCGAGAACGGCACCTTCCGCAAATGGGCGGGATATCAGGCATCCGTCAACTCCCAGTCCGTCAAGTTCACGAAGCTCAATGCACTGATCGGAATGATCCCTGCAATGGTATCGACGCTGGCAAGTTCCGCCGTGCTCATACTCGGCATCTGGCTGGCTATGCAGGGCAAGTTTACCCTTGGTGCCATACTGACGTTCCAGGGTTTCCTGTCATCATTCATGAGCCCTGCCATGACGCTGATCTCAGCCGGTCAGACGATACAGGAGATGCGGACCGAGATGGAACGCATCGAGGACGTCATGGAGTATCCGGACGACGTCAACTACAAGGATGAGCCTATAGACGATGCCGTGGATTACAGCAAGCTTAAAGGCAATGTGGAGCTACGCAATGTGACCTTCGGGTATTCGAGGCTCGACAAGCCGCTGATAGAGGATTTCTCGATGAAGATGAAGCCCGGAAGCAGGGTTGCT
>CADBNJ010000307.1 GCA_902795955.1 Oscillospiraceae bacterium | reverse complement strand
AGACTCGGTGAGATAGAGGAGATTGCAGGAAAAGGTGTAAAAGCCGAAGTAGACGGCGAGATATACTATGTCGGTAACGGTTCGCTTATGGAGTCTATAGGTGCCGACTGGCACGAATGTCATATGACGGGAACGATCATACACATTTCGAAAGGCACCGAGTACCTCGGGCATATAGTCATTAATGATGAGATCAAGTCTGATTCCAAGGTGGCCATCTCTTCTCTCAGATCACTTGGTATAAACAGGACCGTAATGCTTACGGGAGATAAGAAGGACGTAGCGGAGCATGTGGCAAAGACTCTCGGGGTAGATGAGTTCCACGCTGAACTGTTGCCGGCTCAGAAGGTCGAACATGTGGAGAATATCCTGTCCTCGGGTGTGAAGACTGCATTTGTCGGAGACGGAATAAATGATGCTCCCGTACTTATGAGATCTGATATCGGTATTGCCATGGGTGCACTTGGAAGTGATGCGGCGATCGAATCAGCCGATGTAGTTCTTATGGATGACAAACCGTCCAAGATAGCCGATGCTGTCAGGATCTCGAGGAAGACCATGAGGATCGTATGGGAGAATATCATTTTTGCACTCGGAGTAAAAGGCGTGATACTGATCCTCGGAGCTGTAGGTATAGCTAATATGTGGCTTGCCGTATTCGGTGATGTCGGTGTTCTTATAATCGCAATCCTTAATTCAATGCGGTGCATGACAAGGCTTAATAAAGATAATTGATAATTACGTGCACTCCGTAAATCGTTTATGGTAAAATTATTGAGATGTTTTACGGAGGATAAGATGGCAGACATAGATAAGGATCTTATAGAGCGTTTTAAGAAAGTCGTAATGAGGCTTCCTGAGGATAAGCGCAAGGCAATGTATGAACGCTTAAAGTCTATGTCTGATGAGGAGAGAAATGCCGCTATGAAGGCTATTGTGGCTAAGGCGGAAGAAGCCGGAAGGCCTGCTCCTTCATCTGATGGTAAAGCTGCACCTGCTCCGCGACACAATACGGATAAAAGAGCTGTTCATTCTCCCGAGCATACACCGAGAGCGGTAAAGAGGCTTAAGCCTCAGTACAGGAATATGCTTATCGGTATATTTGCCGTTCTGGCAGTTCTTCTGATCGGTATAGAGGTATATAGAAATCTGGATAAGATAAGAGGCATGGTTCCTGCTCAGACTGAAGTATCAGCTTCAGAGTCTGAGACGATACAGACCGAGACCACAACAACAGAAGCGACGGAGCCTGAGCCTACAGAAGCTCCTACGGCGACTCCGACCCCTGCGCCTACGAATGTCCCGATCGCTGCCGATGCACCTGATCTGACAGGTCTTGTCATCGTTATAGACCCCGGGCATCAGGGCGAGACTTCCGAAGAACTTGAGAATTGTGCCACATGGCTTTCAGTAGAAAAGCCCGGATGTACTGCCGGCGGTGAGGGCGTAGTTACCGGTATTCGCGAGAGTGAGCTTACACTTCAATATGCTCTTGTAATGCGTGATTATCTTGAACAGTGCGGTGCCACGGTGATCCTGACGCGTGAATCAGATGATGTCGATATCTCTAATCAGGAACGTGCCGCTATTGCAGTTGATAATAATGCTGACGTATTCATAAGATTACATGCGGATTCTGCAAATGATTCGATGCAGTCCGGTGTCAGGGTATATGTACCTGATTCCGGAAATTATACATCGCAGAATATAGCGTGGGGCGATACTCTTGGTACGGCTGTCGCCGAAGCTGAGGGACTGGAGTTTGTTGGGACAAGGCAGACATATCTTTATACCGGACTCAATTACGCAAATTCCGTTCCGTCTTTTCAGATAAGCCTCGGATTCCTTTCGAACAGTGATGATGAATCTGTTATAGTCAGTGAAGATAATATGGTTGCAGTTGCTGATGCTGCTGCAGATTTCTGTGCGGATTTCAAAGAATAAATATACGGGAGGTTAGGGAAATGGCAGATGATTTTGAATTTGATGAGGCAATGCATCAGGCAGAGAAGATCATTAACAGGGCTAAGGAAGCGGTAAATCCTTTGCAGGACCAGGCGTATGAGATCGCTAAAGGCAATCCTGAACTGAGAGATATCAAGAAACAGCTT
>CADBNJ010000306.1 GCA_902795955.1 Oscillospiraceae bacterium | reverse complement strand
TGATCAAGAGGGGCAGAACGAACATGATCCCCCGCGGAGACCTGATGCTCAAAGAGGATGACAGGGTTTTTATCTTTGACAAAAAGTCACAGACCTCACATCCCGAATGATAATTCAGACAAGACCCGAGAGCTTGCTGACTAGATTTGAACTCCTTGTCATTGACATGTTGTTTATGAAGATAACATCCTTGGCGCCGGTCTCGGTCACGATATCGGCCAGCTTCTTGTTCGATATCGCTGAATAGTGACGGTAATCGACAACGTAGATCTTGTGGTAATTCGGAACGAGATACGGAACGAACGGGTTGCCGTAGGACTCCTTTATTACGATGCAGGAGGAACCGTCACTGACCTTGTCGTTAGTAATGACCGACCAGGGCTGATCACCGCCGATGAAGCAGTTGTAGAGGGATGACTTGTTCCAGTCTGACACGTCATGGACGATGTCCCAGTCCAGCTTCTTTCCGTCCTTCTGGGTTATCTTAATGTCGTTCGTATCATTGGGAATGTATGCCACCACATAATCAGGCGTATCAAGAGTCTTGTACTGATCTGTCTTGGAATAGAAAGAACCGTAGTAATTCTGGAACATCACCTGTGTGTAATCCTTGTCAAGATCGGCCTTCCTGATCCCTGCAGCATCGCAGAAGCACGTATATGCGTACCATGCGCCTCTTGACGTGTAATGGTGATCCGTCCTGAAGTAGATATACTCATCACGGTTATGGCGGAGCGTATCGTACACCTCGACCTTGTTCACGGAATCTGCGATCTTGCCGTAGATGTAGCCGATGGCTTCCTTCTGATCGTCAGTATTGTACTTATCCCTTACCGATCTGGCGAGCGTGACATCGATCGCGGTCGGAACGAGTATGTCGAACACCCTCACGTCCGAAGGGAGCTGATTGCGCGCCTTGTTGATGATGCCCGCATACTTGTCGGCGACATCCTTTTTGAATGTGTAGAATTCATATGCCGTGTTCCCCGCAACGAGAAAATCATTAACGGTCGTGACCGGCACTCCGCTCATGTCGGGATCCGTCGGCTCCGGGTCGAAAACATTCCTGATAAAGCTGCAGCCTGCCGCCGCGAACACCATTACTATACACAAAATAAAGCCGCATAAACGCTTCAATGTTTGTCACCTCTTCGAAAATGTTTCCGCAATAATATAACACAAACTATGTTAATATATATACGAAATTTAAGGGCAAACTGTCGGCGGAGTCTTATCGATGTGCACAGAGCTTGGCAAGCAAAAACTTAAGAGCTTCAAGAATACAAGAAGCCTCATCCTGATAATCATCGGGATACTGATAAATCTTATCTTCTCCAACCTGATGACAATGACAGGCTGCCCTTTGTATCTCGATGCCGTAGGAACAGTTCTGAGCGCATCATTAAGCGGCTATATTCCCGGTATAATCGTAGGTCTTGCCACCAATCTGATCAAGGCGATAACGGGTGACCCGTCGTCCATTTACTACGGCACTCTCAATGTCCTCATAGCAGTGATCACGGCTTTCGCGACGAGAAGGCATTTCTACACCAAGGTCTGGAAGGTCATCCTGACGATACTTATGTGCTCCTTCGTGGGCGGCGTGCTCGGGTCCATCCTCACCTGGTTCCTCTACGGTTTTGCTTCGGTCGGGATAACCTCCGGACTGGCACAGAGCATCCACGACAGATTCGGATTCACCGAGTTCATGTCGCAGTTCGCGGCAGACGTGCTGACAGACCTGCTTGATAAGACAATAACGGTCATCGTTGCCTGCATCATACTTCAGGTGCTCTCCGACGACTTCAAGAGAAGCCTGAGACTCTACGGCTGGCGTCAGGAACCGCTGTCCATCAACATCAAGCATGAGGTAAGGAAGCTCGTCAGCGGCGTCGCATCGCTCCGGACGAAGCTCATCGTCCTCATTTCCACGGCGCTGATCTTTATCGCCGTAACATCGACCACGATCGGTTACATCCTGTATAAGCAGAGCGTTACCGGCAAGATCGAGCGTCTGGGGCTTGATGTCACCGGAACGGTCAGGAACGTCCTGGACGCTGACAGGATAGAAGAGTATATTGCCAAAGGTCATTCGGCAGAAGGATACGACGACACCGAAGAGGTCCTTTCCACGATACTGAATTCCTCCTCGGATCTGGAATTCCTGTACGTTTAT
>CADBNJ010000305.1 GCA_902795955.1 Oscillospiraceae bacterium | reverse complement strand
TTTGTTTTGTCGCCTCGAAAAGGCGAGTATTGGAGAGGGAGGAGGATGGAGGAGTAACCGGCCGGGTCAGCATAAAATAACCCGCAAAAGGAACACCCGGGGTGCCCCTTTTGGGTGTTCTTTTCCCACCCCGTTCGTCTTAATTGTTATATAATTAAGGCAGGTGGAGGAACCAGCTATGATCTACGGAATAAATATAGTCAATTTTGATGTTTTTGATGATGACACGGCCGGTGTTATCGTCGGATATGACGGCAGCGTCGATGATGCCGGCAAAGCCGGCGGCACCGATAAGGCTGCAAAGGCGGCAAAGCAGGACGAATTCAGGATGCGCGGGCTTAACGCACTTATCGGTCGCAACAATACGGGGAAGACGAGCTTTATCAATTCGATGTCTTTCGTGAAGGATACGGTGACGGATAATGCGGCTGATGCGTCGATCACGAGGGGAAGGCCCGGGTTCTATAATCTGCTGATCGACAAGGAGAAGCCGGCTGTTTTCAGGGTGTTCTTCAAGGTGAAGGACGCGGGAAGCGGGGAGTCGCTTTACCTGCAGTATGAGCTGGCGATAAAGGCCGGTGTGTTCAAGAGCCCGCTGATATCGGGCGAGCGCCTGTCGAGGTCGGTTATGGACGGGGAAGGCAGGAGGCGTCTTGAGACTGTCATGGAGTTTGCGGACGGCAAGGGGCAGGTCATGGGGCGCGAGGCTTCAATTAACGACCATCACATGACGGCGCTGGGGATATACGGCAAGATCGCGGAGTATAAGGAGATAAGCCTCATCTACAGCGAGATAAGAAGGTGGTTTTTCTGCAAGTTCTCGAGCGATGAGCAGGGGACGCACCAGAATCCGAATTATTTCGTCGACGGGAATGCGCCGGGCGGACACAAGCACCTTAACAGTCACGGGACGAATCTGGATAATGTGCTTGAGTATCTCGATACTTACGACCACGAATACTACACAAAGTGCATTACTGAGATCAATTCGCGCATCCCCGCCATGAAGAAAAAGAAGAATCTTCCTGACACGCTGGTGGAGAGCCCCGGACGCTTATTCATGTACCTGCTGATGTTCAGGGATCCGGAGCCCAAATCGACGATATTCATTGAGGCTCCCGATAAGGATCTCTATCATGATATGGTCGATGTGCTGGCGAACGAATTCAGGGAGTTTACGATCCATAACAGGTACAGCCAGATCGTGTTCTCGACGCACAATCCGTATATTGTGGAGACGATGAGCCCTAAGGAGATCTGGGTGTTTACCAGGTCTTTCGCCAGGACGGAGGGTGACGTGAGCATACGGTGTGCCGCAGAGGATAAGCTGGTGATGGAATTATTCAACCAGGGAGTCGGAATGGGCGCGATATGGTATGGCGGACATCTTGATGAACAGACGGGTTATGAAGATGAGAATTGAGATACTGACTGAGGATAAATCGGGGTCTGTCGTGGTCGAACGTGCGGCCAGGTCGATCTGCGAAGGCGCGGGAGTCGCGGCTGACATCAAGGTGCGGCCTCACCGCGGGTGCGGGTCGATGCCGAAGGATCCGGAAGCAAAGCCGGAACCTTTCGCGGCGTCGCTGCTCGAGCTTCTTCCGGCCAAATGCAGAGCTTACAACAACGTCTATGGCGGTGGCGAGTTCGTTCTGGTGGTCGTGATGGATTCGGACGACAAGGATCCGGACGAATTAAGGAGCGAACTGTACGAGTGCACCCACAGGTATGCGCCCAATCTCAGGTCGGTCATCGGGCTGTGCACCGAGGAGGTCGAGGCGTGGATACTGGGCGACCGCAAGGCTGTTATGGCGGCATACCCGGAGTGCGACATCCGCGCGTACAATCAGTACATACAGGACAGCGTCTGCGGTACATGGGAGACTTTGTGCAGGGTCATATGCCCTGAGGATTACGAAGACATAATCGATATCGGGTACCCGGCCGTCGGCAACTATAAGGCGCGCTGGGCTGAGGAGATATCGCAGTTCATGATCCCGGAGGACAATATCTCGCCGAGCTATAAGCTTTTTATGAATGCGCTCAAGGTGGCGGCAGGCAATCCGACGCCGGTAAGCGCGAGGGCGGGCGTGAGGCGCAGGAGTTTCTGACGGCGGCATGGCGAAACATATTTACTGTCACATTCCTTTCTGCGCGGCCAAGTGCCCATACTGCGATTTCTATTCGGAGGCGGGCCGGGACAGTGAATGCGTATCGCGGCTGATCGAAGCAATGTGCCGCGAGATATCATCATATAAAGCTGATGACGTCATCTCCACGATCTACATAGGCGGCGGAACGCCGTCTTTTATAGATCCGGCCCATATCGCAAGGCTGCTTGACACTATACGAGGCAGGTTCACGGCCGCTGAGGACTGCGAGATCACAATAGAGGTCAATCCGTCGTCGCTTACGGAGGACAAGGCTCTGAAGTATAAGGCTGCCGGCGTAAACAGGGTGTCCGTGGGAGTTCAGTCTCTTCATGATAAGCACCTTGCGACTCTGGGGCGCCTCCATGACGCATCGAAAGCTATAGACTGCATAAACATACTTAAGGAGACCGGATTCGGCAACATATCGGCAGACCTCATAATCGCCGTTCCCGGACAGAGCACGGATGATGCCCTTGAGGATCTTAATACTCTTGCCGGAATGGGTGTTAAGCACATCAGCACGTATTCACTGTCCATCGAGCACGGGACCCCGTTCTTTGCCAGGTATGGCGATACGATCGAGGATCTCGTGCCCCCGGAGGAGGAGCGCAGGATGTATCACACGCTGCGGAGCGAGCTCGAAAGGCTCGGGTATATCCCGTATGAGATTTCCAACAGCTGCCGGCCGGGATATGAGAGCCGTCACAATTCCTCGTATTGGGAAGGGGAGGAGTATTACGGCATAGGCGCGGGAGCACACGGCTATGTTGACGGCATCAGATATGCGCATCCTGATGATATCGACTCTTATATCGGTGATCCTTTTACGACGGAGACGGAGGAGGTCATGGATGAAGATTCAGCCATGCATGAGTATCCGTTCCTGAAGCTCAGGACGTCGGAGGGGGTGGACCTGAAGGCTTTTGCGGAACGCTTTGGCAGGGAGTTTACGGACGTTTTCGGTGAAATTGTCCGTGAGAATGTCAATAAAGGTCTGCTGACGGCCGGCGGCGGCCATGTCCGCCTGACGGATAAAGGTATCGACTGGAGCAATGCCGTGATGAGCGGATTCCTGTAAGATCAAGTCAAGTTATATTCTCTGTAAAAAACAATTAAATAGACATTACAATTTTGTCACAATCTTACAATTATTCACAATTATTTAACAATTTGAGCGAAGCAGTAGTATAATAACCGAGAATGGGCTTACTATGCCCATCGCTATTGCGTGTTATCTAATGCGTAATAAAAATAATAAGAAAGGAGCTATTAACTGTCAGTCTGCTCATGAGCGAATTGCCTACAGACGTGAACGCAGAAGCATCCGGGACGGTCAAGGAGGAAGCTACGGCAGAATCCGTTGCGGAGATAAAGCCGGAACAGAAGCCCGAGCCTGCTGCGAAGCCGAAGACTAAGAAGCGTAAAAAGAAGACTTCTCTTGACTACGCAATAGAATTCGGCATCAAGATCGCGGTGACGGCGGCTGCCATATGGGTGCTGTGTGCTTTCGTTGTGGGGATCCACGTAAATCACGGCAATTCTTCCTATCCGATGTTAAAGGACGGAGATCTTGTAATAACTTACAGGCTCGGGAAGATGCTTGAGGGCGAGGAGATATGCTACAGGCAGAACGGACAAAAACGATTCGGAAGGATCGTGGCGCGCGGAGGAGATGTGGTCGATATCACAGAGTCCGGCATAACGGTCAACGGTTACGGGATAAGCGAGGAGGTAGTCTATCAGACATCACCCGCCGGGTCCAAGATAACATATCCGTACACCGTTCCGGCCAATTCGGTCTTTGTGCTCAACGACTTCAGGCAGGATCTCACCGACAGCAGGTCATTCGGGGCTGTATCCCTTGATGATTGCGAAGGCGGGGTCGTGATGGTACTCAGAAGGCGCGGCATATAACAACTTAGTTTTCCAAAATTTTTCAAAATATAAGGAGGAAAAGAAATGAAACGATTTGGGAAAAAGTTATCAGCTTTGCTGGTAACGGCCGCTATGGCGGCAACGATGGCCTCTACGGCAGGGGCAGCAACTAATCGGTACGAGCCGGTTGAGGCGAACAATGTTACGTTCAACAAGATTCTTGTCTTGAAAGAAGATGCGACCACGCCGAATGTAACATTTAAGTACAGTGTGTCAGTACCTAATGCTGATGTTCCGGGGTCTACCTCAACAATCGGAGTATTCAAGGGTGTAACAGCAACAGAGGACTCCGTTGATTATCCGAAGGTAGCAGATGTATCATATTCATCCACTGATACTGCGGATGAGACCGCTCCGGTAACTCTGCCTACGGGATACAAGTCAGTTACCAAAGATATCACAATGGATTTCTCAAACATCAAATTCCCTGAGCCCGGTGTGTACAGGTATTATATTACCGAGCAGGATAATGATATCCCAGGTATGAAGTATGATGTCACTGCAGAGGATGAAGAGCATCTTACAATAGAAAATAGCAGAATAAGAACACTTGACATCTATGTTGAGGATATTAAAGCAGATTCTGAAGCAGGTAATTCCGGTTCAGTCGCTGAAGGTCTTAAGATTACAGGTTATGTTCTTTATAAGAATCAGGTAACAGGATGCCCTCTTATCGGAAGCAATGCAACATCAGGTACGGCTATTGAAAGCCCTGTTACCATTAATGCTAACGGAATTTTTGTTGCTTCAGGTACTGCTACAGGGGCAACAATGGTTGCTAACCAAACAAAGACAAACAACATCATCAACTTTTATGCTACAAACAACCTTACTTTCGGTAAGGAGGTAACAGGTAACCAGGGTTCAAGAGATAAGTACTTCAAGTTCACTGTCACTGCAGGTGAGGCTTCGGTTAAAGGTGCTGACGAGTTTATTGTTGATATGACAAAGGCAACAAAAGAGCCTTCAAAGACAGCAGCTACAGTTTATACAGCAAATGATATGGCTGATGCCAATAATGTAACAAAGGTTAACGGTGCCGAGCTCCTTGAAGGCAAGGATTTCTATCTCCAGGATGGTGATTACATTACTATCCAGGGGCTGCCTCAGGGCTTTGTATACACTGTAGCAGAAGTTAATGAAGACTATACAAAGACAGAAAAGATCGCTGAAACTGTTTCTTCTCTCGACTGGAACGCAGATCATGAAGGTGTTGATGCACTTAATGACGCATTAACAGGTACAATCAATAATGCCGATATCCATACAGGTTTCACAAACTCAAAGGAAGGCGTCATCCCTACAGGCGTACTCCTCACGATGGCTCCTGTTATCGTTGTAGGCGTTGTTGTTATCGCAGGTCTTGCTTTCTTCGCAGTAAGAAGCGCTAAGAGGAAGGCAATCGAGGCTGCTGAGGCAGAT
>CADBNJ010000304.1 GCA_902795955.1 Oscillospiraceae bacterium | reverse complement strand
GGCAGATTCTGACCTGATATTCGAGAGCTGCAAGGAGGATATCTCAGTCAAGCTGGATATTGCGGGCAGGGTCGCGGCGGCGATGAAGGAGACCGCCATATCGGGAACCGGTTCATCGGGACTGTCGATCACTCAGATTGCCGAATGCTATCCTGAGAGGCTGCGTGGTAACTTTTTTGGAATTCATATGTTCAACCCGCCTTACATGCTCCAGCTCTGCGAATTGATACCGACAAAGTATTCCGATCCGGTCTTAAAGGATCATCTTGCAAAGTATCTCAAGGAACGGCTCTATAGAACAGTTGTCGAAGTCAAAGATTCACCTGCTTTCCTGGGCAACAGGATAGGATTCCAATTCATAAATGAAGCGTTGATCTATGCAGAGAAGTATAGTGACAACGGAGGTATCGATTATATTGATTCGTTGTTGGGAGCCTTTACGGGGCGAACGATGGCGCCTCTTATGACAGCAGATTTTGTAGGACTCGATGTTCATAAGGCAATTGTGGATAATATTTATGAGAATACTCATGATTACGCTCATGATACTTTTGTTTTTCCGTCATTTGCCGCTGGATTAGTTGAAGAAGGCAAGTTAGGCAAGAAAAAAGGCTGCGGTCTGTATCAGAAGATCAGATATGACAATGGTCTGAGCCGCAGCACTGTGTTTGATATCAATACCGGACTGTACAGGGATGTGATTCCCTATGCTTTCCCATTTGCTGATAAGATGAAACGGCGTATAGCAGAGGGAGATTACATTAAGGCATTTAATTATCTGGTAAGTAATCACAGTCAGGAAGCAGAGATCTGTCTGTCATTTCTGCTCAAGTATATTGTATACAGCCTTTATGCTGCAGCGGAGGTGGGATACAGTATTACGGCGGCAGATGATGTAATGGCAACGGGCTTCAACTGGTGTCCGCCTCTTGCAATGTATCAGGCTATTGCAAGTGTTGCCGATGTCCCGGCGCTTATACGTGAGAAGCTTCCTGAGATATGTAATGAAGTTGATGTTGACCGGCTGTTGTCATATGTCAGACCGTCGAAGTATGATTACAGGATCTACTTCAAGTCAAGGAGGTGAGAGCAATGAGCAAGGTGTATATTCTTGGCGGTGCTCAAACCGATTTTGAGCGTAATTGGAAGAAAGAAGGCAAGGGCATGGTAGCCCTTCTCAAAGAGGCTGTTGCAGACGGTCTCGAGGGGGCGGGTCTTACATTTGAAGATATCAGGCTGCTCAATCAGCAAAACCGGGTATCATGCTTCGTTGGTAATTTCATAGCAGAGAAGTATGTTGAACAGGGACATCTGGGAGCTTTTCTTACAGAAGTCGATCAAGCTTTCTACGGAGTTCCGAGTGCGAGATACGAGGCGGCTTGTGCCAGTTCTTCAGTGGCTATAGATGCAGCTGCGACCAAAATCCGCGCTGATGAGTATGATGTTGCCATCGTTATCGGATGGGAGCTTATGAAGACAGTAGAATCGCGCGTTGGCGGAGATTTCCTGGGCCGTGCCGCCTACTATGATAAGGAGGGGAAGGATATAGATTTTCCTTTCCCGAAGCTTTTCGGCAGGCTGGCAGATGAGACGTTAACGAAGTACCCGGCAATCGACGAGGAACGGTATATGAACGCACTGGCAAAGATCAGTGTCATTAATTATTCCAACGCCAAACGCAATCCTCTTGCTCAGACGAGAAAATGGTTTATGAGCTTTGAACAGGCGTGCATGAGAGATACCGATACAAATCCTCTTGTCGGCGGGCGTCTGGGTGTATCCGATTGTTCACAGGTGACTGACGGTGCAGCTGTGGTGGTATTGTGTTCGGAGAGGTTTATCAAAGAGCGTAATTACACCGGCAAGCCCGTCATCAAAGGTTATGGTCACAGAGTTGCTCCAATCCTTTTTGATAAGAAGATGCAGGATAATGCTGGCAGCGAATATATTCTCCCATGGACAAGACAGGCATGTCTGGATGCATATAGACGTGCCGGTTTGAGTGTTGATGATATCGATTTTTTTGAGACACACGATTGTTTCACGTCATCAGAGTATGCCGCTATATCATGCTTTGGAATTACAAAGCCCGGCGAAGAATGCGAGGCGATCGAGAGCGGCATGATCGAATTCGGCGGAGACAAACCCATAAATCCGTCAGGAGGTCTGATAGGCTGTGGACATCCCGTCGGAGCCACAGGTGCAAGGATGCTTCTGGATCTGTACAAGCAGGTTACCGGCACTGCGGGTGATTATCAGATACCCGGCGCAAGGAATGGCATGATGCTGAACCTGGGCGGAAGTGCCACAACTAATTATGTGTTTATTGCAGGCATGGATAATTGATCACTGATGCTGACTGCTGATCAACTGTACGTTCTTTCCCTTCTCCGCAAAGTTCTGAATAAGAGCAAGGCAGAAGAGGTATCATATGAAGACCGCGAGTATGTTGCAAGAGTGATCTCATGCAACGGAATACTTCTAACGGTCTATAACGAACTTCCGGAAGAGATCCAAAACAGTTTCAGGAATACTTATTTTGCTTCGGTAAAGCAGTCTGTCATCCAGGAGCAT
>CADBNJ010000303.1 GCA_902795955.1 Oscillospiraceae bacterium | reverse complement strand
GTAAGGCACAGGGTATGATACACATACAGGGCCGGGTTATTGATGTCAGATGCGTAAATGAAGTCTCCCGGAGAATATGATATGACCTGGGAAGGAATGAGCAGTCCCGTGAGCAGTGCCAGGAAGATGCCTGTGAACAGGAAGATGATCCCGTTGCCCGCGTAAGGCTTCCTGACCTTGACCTTCTTGTTTTTTTTGCCTTTCCGGCGTCTGATGAATCCGGAGATGAAATGCCACATCATCGGCATCTCGAGAACGTAGAGAATGCAGAGCATCAGTATCAGGACCGATGTCTCGAATTCCTTATGTGACCTGCCGATCCAGAAGCATCCGGCAATGCCGGTGACAGCCATCAGCACCTTGAACACAAGGCCGGGGTTCTTAAACTTGTAGAGTATGTTCTTGGCCAGCGAGAACACGTTGTTGAATGTCCAGTAGAATACCAGACCCGACGGTGAATCATAGAGCAGAACGAGGAATACGACCGCGGACAGATACAGTACGAGTTTGGACTTGAACGGCTGCCCATGCATGTAGATCTCAGATGATATGATGTTGATCACTGTCATTGCGACGGGCAGAAGATTGATCGTCACTCCGCCTACCGTAAGAAGTCCGTCGGGAAGTGCCAGGTCATCGATAGGGCCCATGCTGACGCCCTTGAGCATCGACAGGTGTGACAGGAATCTGTATGCCGCGATGAAGAACGGGATCTGAAGCATGAGGGATATGAGGCTCTTCATGGAGGATAACTGACTGTAGTTCTGCTGCTTATAGAAAGTCTGCAGCATCATTATCCTCTCATCGCCCTTGAACGACTTCCTTATGTGGTCGGCCATCGGACGGAGCTCCTTCTCCTTGTCTCTTGCCTCCTGCTGGATTATATCGGCGCGCCTGTAGAGCGGAAGCACTATGAGATTTATGACAAGGCTCATGACTATAAGCGTGATCGCCGGATTATTAACAACGTAATCCGTAAGACCGAAAATAAACTCGAACAGCAATTCGAGAGGTCTGATCGTAATGGTAAATATTATGTCCGCAATGCTCATGAATGATTACTTCTTGTTCTGTACAGGCTTCTCCCTGGCTTCCTCACATTTCTTCACGATGAAGTCTGCAGTCCTTGCCGCACCTTCACCCATGTGAACCCACGTCTCGGATCTTGCCTTGTCTCTTCCGGCCTTGAATTCGGACTCGGTAAGGCATCTGTCCACAAGTTTGCCGACATCCCCTATATTCTCCTCTGCCAGCTTCAATCCGAGACTGGGAAGGATCTCCAGCGTCCACGGCTTGCGGTCAAGCCAGTAATAATCATAGCAATCGGGATTGAATTCCGTATCCGCATACAGGATCGGCTTATCAAAGGCGAGCGTAAAATCAAATATGATCCCCGAGAAATCGGATATCATGATGTCTGCCCTGTTGAGCGAATTGAAGTTGTCGGCAGACCTGTCCCACTTGAGCCTGTCAGACTCAGGATACTTGGCCAGGATGCCTTCCATCATATCCTTGTCAGCAATGAATGACTGGGGGTGAGGTCTTACGATTATGTCGTAATCAGTGTTGTTTATCAGTGAGTCAAGGACCTTTGTTCCGAATTTGTTGAATATGCTGTTAGGTCCCCATGAAGGTGCCAGAAGCACGGTGGTATTCTTCTTGTCCGTAACAGGATTATCCTTGATCTTTGCTCTCAAAGTGTCCATGTAAGGGATACCGACGAGCTCCAGCTCCTTGGCGGGAAGGAATCTCTTCTTCTCCAGCTCCCTGACCTCATCGATCTGGTACTGGCCGGACAGCAGTATGGAATCGAAGTAGTCCGTACCGAACATCCTGTATCCGGCAATGTCGTTTGCGGCATGCTGAACGTGAATGTAGTGTTTCGCGAATTTGGAGCGCTTCCACTGATATACGCCGAGTCCGGGCGTGGATGCCACGATAACTGCCGCATTGACCATGTTGAGCTTGGCATATGCCTTATTGCCTTCACCTGCGAACTCTGCCTTGAGATGCTCATACTTCTCCTGCTTCAGTGCGGGATCGTCGGGAGAAGTCGTCCAGTAGACCATATCAACTCCCCGCTTATCCAGCTCGGCGCATATGGGTTCGAAGACCTCCCAGTATCTCTTCGCCTCGGCAAAGATCAGGAGCGGGATCTTCGCGGAATCGACCTTGTCCGTCTTGCCTCTTGATATGGCGAACTTGATCTTCACCCACAGTACCCTGAAAAAATATACAAGGAAACCCACGATGCTTATCAGCACCGTAAAGAGCATGCTTCCCGTGCCCGGGTCTATATAGTTCAACAAAAGCTCATTCATCAGTATTCACCCTCAAACTTCCAGTTATTTCTGTCGAAAATATTATCATGCACGGAGAACCATCTTCCCTCACGGAACTTATAAGCCGTGGTGTCAGGTCTCCAGAACTCAGTCTCAAATATATACTGCGGTCCTGCCAGCTTGGCATCGCTGTTGATCGGGTTGCCCGTGAAAGGATTGACGGGATTATCGATGACATCCTTGAGTGCCAGCGTCGGAACATCGGCCTGCGTCATGAAGTCATCACATGTCGTGAAGCCCTCTGCACCGAAATCCTTCACCATCAGGACAGGATTCAGGAACTCCGTATCGAGGTCGAGATCCTTATAGACCATATCGGAGAAATGACCGCAGTCTCTTCCGTGATCGGCTACAAAGATGATCTTCGTATTGTCCCACAGCCCGTTCTCGCGGAGATAATCGAACCACTTGCCGATCTGGAGATAGGATGCCATGTTGCAGTGGTAGTGAGCCATCTGGTTGACTGTGGAGAGGTTCAGCTTGCGCCCGTTTGCCATCATCCTGGATGCATGGGTCAGATCGTATTTCTTGTTATCGATGTTGTTGGCCGGTACGTATCCGTTAGCCTCATCGAGAAGTGACGCCTCGTGTGTGGCGCTGTTCTCCATCATTACAAAGCAGTTCTCTTCATCGCTTATCTTCGTAATGTCAACAAGCCTCTCGAGCACCGTGTACGTGTTGAGGAATGAGCCGAGCTGACCTGTCGCCTCCGACACGCTCTTCGCCTCCTGGGGAATGATGGGCTCAGACTCACCATATACGCTGTAGTCCACTCCGAGTGACAGATATTTGCCGCCGTCGTACATGGAGGACTGCAGTGCCGTCGGGAGTATCCTGAACAGACAGTAGGCAGGAATGTTGTATTCTCTCTTGGCGTCTGTCTGCTTGATGATCGTGGCGATATCGGGGTTCAGGAGCTGTTCCGCATTATATGCATGGATCTTGTCGTATCCGTCGTAATAGCTCAGATCGAAATAAGTGTAATTGCCGTAGGGCGGATCTATGACAGTTGTGTAATAGCCTGCATCGCTGAACAGCCTGGGCATGACAAGAAGTGACTCATTGTGCTTGTCCACAAGGAGTTCGTCTGATCTGGCATTCATCTTGTCCGGAGTGTATTCATATCCTCCGAACAGCGGCGGCGCACCGTGGATGGTACGTGTGCCGAATGACATCGTATTGGGATAGTATGTGAAGCCGTCGAACTGCTTTGCCAGTACGGGCTTCTCCTGGAACATGTAGGGAACGAGACCGCCGAGCGCTCTGTCCATCATGAATACTATGACATTCTTGCCGTTCCGGCTCAGTGTGATAACGGGATTATCATGCTCGCTGCTTGTGGCGACTACATGATCATATGTCTTTGTAATGCTGTACAGGTTATAGCCGCCCAATATCATCACGACGATGAAGCCGGACAGGAGAACGTATCCCATAACTTTGGGAATGAACCTGAACAGCAGACAGAACACGATGATCACCGCCGCCAGGACCGCAAGGTTGATGATCATCTTGGATACCGGGAATTCCGGAGCGTAATCGTACTTCATCTCCGTTGACAGCGTTCCCGTATTAACTCCGAATATCATGTGGTTAACGGCAGCCGAAGCGGACAGCACGAGAACCGAGCAGGAGAATATCCTTCTCCCCTTGTTATCTGACAAAAGGTAATACACGCTCAGCCATACAACGAATACGCCGAGAGCGATGAAGAAGGAATACCAGACATAATGTGCCGGATTGAACAGATCCTTATGATAAACGAAATCCTCCGGACATGACTGAACGACAGACGAGGGGATAAGGAACCCTACGAAAGCTGACAGGAACAGCGCTCCGCAGATATATATCATCTTCTCGGCCTTCGTTACCGGCCTTGCCTCTTTCTTCTCCCTCTTCCGGAAGATGATATGAAGGATGAGCGGGATGATCATCGCAGAGAAGATGACTATGACGAATATCATTTCGGACGTGCCGAATACGGGAGCAGCATCCTTGGCATTGGTTCCTTCGGTAACCGGCACGGCGTTCATTCTCCTGATGATGCCGTAGCAGATGCCCGCAACGCCCGTAACGGCGCAGAGAACCTTGAATACAAAGCCCGGATTCTTGAGCTTATAGAAAATATTCTTAACCAGTGAGAACAAGTTGTTGAATGTCCAGTAGAATACGAGTCCCGCCGGAGACGTATAGAGGAGCACGAGGAAGATGGCCGCAGACAGATAGAGCACTATCTTGTTCTTGAAGGGCTGTCCGTGCGTATATATCTCTGCCGAGATTATGTTGATGACCGTCATGAGGATAGGCAGCACGTTCAGCGTGACGCCGCCTATGGTAAGAAGTCCGTCGGGAGCCAGGAGATCCTTGATGGGGCCCATCTTGACGCCTTCAAGCAAAGGAAGGTGTGACAGGAACTGGTATGCCGCAATGAAGAACGGGATCTGCAGAAGGAGCGATATTATGCTCTTCAGTGAAGACAGCGGGCTGTATCCCTGCTGCTTATAGAAGGTCTGGAGCATCATTACGCGCTCGTCGCCCTTGAAGCTCTTCTTGATGTGGCTGATCATCGGTGAGAGTCTCTTCTCATCGTCGCGCGCCTTCTGCTGGATCACGTCCGCGCGCCTGTAGAGCGGCAGTACTATGAAGTTGATCGCAAGGCTCATGACAATGAGGTCTACGGCAGGGTTGCTGTCTATTCTGTTTGCTATCGCGAAGATCAGCTCGAACATCAGTTCAAGCGGTCTGATAAATATGGTCGAAAACACATCAAATAAAGACATAAGAACACCCTCCCGCCGTGTCCTTGTGAATTATTTCACAACGGTGAGAGGGTGTCAAGAAAGTCAAATAAAACCTTACTTTTTGTC
>CADBNJ010000302.1 GCA_902795955.1 Oscillospiraceae bacterium | reverse complement strand
GGCAGTGAACGAATTGAAGAGACGCCTTGATGAGATCGGCGAGTTCCTGCCGGTAGGTGAAGGTTTCCTGAGTTACAAGTATGTCAGGGATGAGGACTGGGCAAATAACTGGAAAGCAGATTATAAGTCTTTCAGGATATCGGACCGTGTTATCATCTGTCCTTCGTGGGAGGATACAAAGTTCGCCGAAGACGATGTGGTCATCAGGCTTGATCCCGGTTCTGCCTTTGGCACCGGAACACATGAGACTACTTCAATGTGCGCTGAACTGATCGATAAATATGTTCAGGATCTCGGCGGGGGCAAGCTCCTTGATCTCGGGACAGGATCGGGTATTCTTGCAATAATCGCGCGAAGGCTCGGTGCAGAGAATGTTGAAGCGATCGATATCGATAAGCTCGCGGTAGATGTCGCGTCAGATAACTGTGCTGTCAACGGATGCGGTGATATCAAATAAGTAATATAGCCTGCGAAGGAAGGTATAACCTTATCGTCGCTGAGACTTCTGATGTAATTATTGAGTTCATGCGATCCCTGAACTGAATTAAGCCTGTTAAACAGATCCGTTGTTTTGTCCTTCATAGATTCACTCCCGTACAGATTATATCACTAAAATATGTTAGAATCATTTTATGTATTACGGGGATAAATATGAGGAATTGAACAGACAGTCAGGCAATGGGAATCTGTTGTTGAGGAACAGGATCCTCGGTGTCGTATGCGTCAGGAAAGAGCTTGAATTTTATGACAAGACCGTATTTGACTATCTCAAGGATAATCATTGTCCCCACATTCCGGACATCTATGATTACCGGGAAGAGGACGGAAAGCTCATTGTCATCGAGAGTTATATACAGGGAATGACTCTTGATGAATACCTTGCCAAGGAGGGTCCCGACAGGAATGAGAAGCTCAGGATAATCGGAGAGATCCTTGACGGGCTTGAATTCCTTCACCGTGCACCGGTTCCGATCATTCACCGTGATCTCAAGCCTGACAATATAATGATCGATAATACCGGAACAGTAAAGATCATAGATTACGATGCGGCAAAGACTTACAAACCCGGTGAGACAAAGGATACGACACTCATCGGAACGATCGGCTCTGCTGCCCCGGAACAATTCGGTTTTGCACAGTCTGATCCCAGGACAGATATATATGCAATGGGCATCCTGATCCGCAAGGTTTTTGGCAGTGATACTTCTTATGATCTTGTGGTGGCGAAGGCAACGAGGATGGATCCTGATCATAGGTATCAGACAGTTGATGAACTGCGCAAAGCTTTGTTCAGAGGCAGAGCCGGCGGCGTAAGAAGCCTCAGATCAAGGGCAGCAATACTTGTATCGGCATTTGCAGCGATTGTTTTGCTCTCCTGGGGAATACCTCATATAATAAACGGCTCGAGAACAGCGCAGACAGAGATCCCGGGAACTGATGTTAATGTCCATACATCCGAGAGTCCTTCCGTGCCTTCTGATATGACGGATGGCGGGTTGATAAATGTCCCGGATCAGACGGCTGTGTCTTCACTCACTGCTTATGCAGTTACGGAAACAGCAATGCCTACAGACGGTTCATCCGGAAATATCTCTCCGACGTCTGCTCCGGGTACATACTCAAAGCCTTCGGCAGCACCATCTGCATCACCTTCGACTTCATCTGCTTCAAAACCGGCCTCGCAGACAACTGCAGCTGCACGTACTTCTGCTCCTGCCGCGGCAGAAACGGCTGATCCCACTGAAGCCTCAGCCTATTCCGATAAATACATGTCCGATATTGTCGCGGACTGTAACAAAAAGGCCGGGTACAGATATTCGAGATCGCAGCTGATCGATGAACTTGACTCGCGGGATGAAGACATATCCAGGGAAGAATGGACAAAAGCAGTTGACAAGGCAGGTATAAACTGGTCCAACCAGGCAGCTAATTCCAACACATACTATTGTTCCAAGTCTTCTGCTCCCAATGATATAATCAAACACATGCAGTCTGACGGTTTTACTTCGAGACAGATATCATGGTCATTTATATGTGAGCAGAATCTTACCATGCATCAGGGGTATGCGGAGAGAACGTTAAAAGGCTGGCTGAAGAAGAACAGATACCAATACAAGTCCGAGTATTTATTTGCGCTCAATAAACTCGGGTATCCGGATGAAGTG
>CADBNJ010000301.1 GCA_902795955.1 Oscillospiraceae bacterium | reverse complement strand
TACGACGTCGCAAAGCTCAACCTTGCCAGGATCTGAGCCAAACTTGTCAAGCACGGCATACACATAAGACATCGGACCTGATGTTACGCTGTAGTCACCGATTGTTATAGTATAATCTATATCAAGATTATTTGCAAAAATATTCTGTATCTCGATGTAGAACATACCCTGCGACCAGCCTTTTTGGTAATTTTTGATCTCTCTGCCCAGGCTGTCTCTTACCGTAAACCCATTAATCTGGTCGTAGAAGAAGAACCTGTATGAGGTCTTCGATTCAAGATGGAGAGCCGATCCGTAGAATCCGCAGCCTTCCGGAGCAGTTCCTATGACAACGGTCTTGTGGGATTCTACCATTGACTTCGTCACATCGCCGTATGTCCTTTCGCCGGGAGAGAGCACGCTGTTGGCAGGCTCATAATAATCGAAATCGAAGTAAGTCTCTGCCGCAGTCCCGTAGTTGAGCATCGCCTTGACAAGAGGTACTGCTTTCTTGAATTCAGCATTCTCGTTGCTGTGATCGATCAGATATTTGGCGTAATCACTTACCGTAAAAGTGAATGGTTCCCCGACCCGCCTGTGATTATTATCATAAAGCTGTGCCGTTATGGGACTACTCATCCGAGGAGCATTGACATTGAGCTTGAAGACATATAATGTATTCTGCCCGATCGTCTTCGGAGAATCCTTGACGTCTTTAACATAGATCTCGGTATAAAGATCGTCTGACGAGTAAAAAAGGACAAAGGCATTGTCACTGTTGAGTATCTCTTCACTGAGGCCCATATAACAGTTAATACCGATGTCTCCTTCAAGGCTCAGCGACAGACCGGCGCATTGTGAATTCTCGTAATAAGGAGTCAGTGTCTTGCCTGCAAGTTCGCTGCAAGGATGCAGTCCTTCCCCGTATATATTGCCCTCGCTGTCGATGAGATCGTGCAGGATATTTACATTCTCTTCACCGGAACCGTCGTATGATTTATACGATACCGAATATAAACTGTCTACAGGATCAGAGATATCTATATTAACGGTTCCATTCGCGCCGATCGCATCAGCAGATGATATCTTGCCGCCATTTATGTTAATGTCGCCGTATGAAGATTCGATCGCATTCTCGTAATCATTCCTGATGGCATTGATAGTGCCGCCGTTGATGGTTACGCTTCCGCCACCGCGGAGCTTACAAGCATTGAAGGTTCCTCTGTTAATGACGAGATCTCCTCCGAGACCGGCATCAGTTGCAGCGATCAGCGAGCAGTCATTGTCTTGTTGCGTTCCGATAAAAGCTCCGCCGTTTATCGTGATATCCGGAGCCCGAAGGAATAAGGACCCTGTTGCCTTGAGCGTGCCCGTGCCTTCCGTCTGCCCGTAGACTGTAATATCATCATTTGCCGTTATTCCGCCGCTGAGAGTAACCGTTACCCCGTCACATACGATCAGGTTAACGGAACCGTTTGAATCAAGCCTGCTTAATAATATGTTTTCCTTTACAACAAACCAGCCGGAGCCTATGTCAGTCATTTTGCCGGTGATGACCCTTGCCCTGTGGTAGTTGAGTTTGCCTTCTTCATCAACATACGGTACATCGTCTTCAAAAATCCCTGCAGGGATCACTTTGGTCTTTACATTGGTGAATTCCATGCCCCTATATGTGACCGAAGCAGTATATTCCATCTCTCCTTCTTCAATATCAGTCGCTGCTTTTGAGACTTTTGAGGTGACCGTTGCAGCGAGCGTCTCATCAGAGGCTTCGAAATAAGCGCTCGCCGAACTAAAATCATCCGCCCATGTCCACTCGGGATCATAACTCTTGTTCTCCCAGGTGATGCTGATGCTGTTAAGATACATGGCTCCACTACCCCCCGGACGGATTCCGATGTATCTGTATCTTGGGGCATCGTAAAAATCCAGGTCAGATCTAGTCTCGCCTTTAACTAGTGACCCAAGATACTCTCCCCGAGTATCAAGATCGTCCAGATCAAGCGGGCTTTCATAAGGAGTATCCTTGCCATAAAACACTATATATGCTTTAGCATTCGTGTTTTGCATATTCCAATCCACTTC
>CADBNJ010000300.1 GCA_902795955.1 Oscillospiraceae bacterium | reverse complement strand
CTGGCTCTTCATAGATACGATATGGGTTGCATTGTCAGACTGGTGGCTGATCCCGGGGACTGAGGATTTGAACGGTACATGGCACAGTGTTAATGCCAAGAAATGGAAATTTGTGAAGCTGATACCGTTCAGTGTTCCGGTGGCAGCGATCGTCGGCGGAGTGTATTATCTTGCCGGAATGCTGGTTAATTATGTCCTGCCGGTGCAGTAAGCAAATGGAGATAACAAACCCCCAAAGCCTTGTTTATATCTGACTTTGAGGGTCTGTTACGGGGTTGTTATGCGATTAGACTAATGCTGCTCCAAGTGCCTTGCATGCGGCGATGGCATCATCATCCGGATCATTGTTGCAGATGACGAAGTCACATGCCATTACGGCACCGTCTGCCACGCACTGATCATTCCAGTTGCGCATCCATTCGCCGTCGCCCCAGCCGTATGAACCGAACAGGGCGATCTTCTTGCCTGAAAGCTTGCTCTCGATGGAATTGAACATAGGCTCAAACTCCGAGTCCTCAAGCTGCTCTACGCCCATTGACGGACATCCGAAAGCCACGGCGTCGTACTCGTCGATCTTGTCAGCCGTAAAATCAGCGACAGCTACGATCTCTCCTTCGCCTCCTGCCGATCTGATCCCTTCTATGACGGCATCCGCCATCTTCTCCGTGTTGCCTGTGCCGCTCCAGAAAACGACTGCTGTTTTGCTCATGATATTTACCTCTTTCTGTCTATTTACTTCAAACAGCCACAGTCAGCCGTTCGATAGTATTCCCTGATCTGTATGAATTGAGATAATCTCTGGTGCATGCCTCGCATCGGCGAAAATACTTGCAGCATTTCTGCTCGTCGCCATACACCTTCCAGTGTCCGCATATCTTGAAGTTTTTGCCTTTGTTGTCGATAAATCCCTGAACATCCTCGGGCGGATAACCGAGAAAGATACCGATCTCGTGAGGGAATGAATCCTTTTGCAGTCTTGATATGATCAGGCGCATGCATGAATTCATGTTATTTGTATCATAACCGCGCAGATCAAGGATCCTGCGTACTTCGTCATTCTTGAGATATTCATTGAGGAGCTTGGGCCTGAATACATATATCAGCGCCTTATTCTCAAAAAACTTGACGGGTATTATGAGCAATCCTTTGTGGAACAGTCTCTGATTGAGAGTCCTTACCGTCCTTCTCAGTTCGGCCGGCGAACTGCAGTCACAGTTGAACATGTTTGCGATCTTTATGCCGGCCAGAGTCGGTGAACAAAGCCTTACGATCATTTCTTCGGACAAGCGGTGTACATCTCCATTCAATAAAATGTTAGCCGAGGCTAACAGAATGGATTATGCTTTATTTTGCTGCGTTTGTCAATAAGACAGGCAGCAAAAGTTAGCGCTTGCTAACAATCGGACGATGGTGTAGAATGTGCTGTTGGTTAGTTGAAGCTACCATAAAGAGGATCAGACACGGTTCCTCATGCTGCGGAGAACATGAGGCGGCGCCTAAAAGGGTTAAGGTATCTGATACTGACAAGAGTCACTATCCCTATGCTTTCGAGCTGATCGTGGACGGAATGCATTGTTCCAATTATGCCAGAAGGATCGAGAACTGCATATCTATCTTGTTGACATAGCCCTGATGTGTGATAATATGCGCAGGTTAAGGTGCCTGGGGGGTGAATGTATGAATAGATTAAGGATCGCAATGTTTTTGTTGAGTTCGGCAATGGTACTTGCCGTTGTCCCGTCATTTGCCATGGCAGCGGATAATGACTTTGATGATGGTGACAGAGAAGTATCCGGGAGTGCTGAGGCCGGTATGTATGAAGGTTCAAGCTCTGAACCTGCTCTTGTGACAGCTCCTTCCAAAAAGGATGAGACACTTGTCTATAATGGCCGGGAGCAGGAGCTTATCAATCCCGGTGAAGCAGTAAACGGAACGATCTACTATAAACTTGCCGGTGAGGATGATTACTGGTGGAGTACAAAAGTTCCGGTCAAAAGGGGGGCCGGAACATATTCGGTCGAATACTATATCAAGGGTGATGACGGGTATACCAGGACAGAGATATCTACTATCGAAGGGATAGAGATCAAGCAATGCGAATTATCTTTACCCGCAGGAAGCTGCATTACAAAGAAATACGATGGCAAGAAGCTGAGTTATTTCTGGCCGGGTGATCTGGGCTGGGATGATGTCACGAATACTCTTATTGCCAACGGTGATACCGGCGCGTTCATAACATTCAATCTGAATGCGGCCAATGGCGGAGTCGGACCGGATGCGGGATCGTATAAAGATGTACAGATCTCCCTCAGCGGCTTCTCGGGAAGTGATTACCGGATCGTCGCCGGAGGAACTGTTGATGTTGAGATAACTCCCAGGGATTTTAACAATCTGGTAGTGAGCGGGGTCCCGACAGAACCTGTTATTTACCGTGGGGAACCGATCGTTCCGGATCTGACCGTTACAGACAGCATGATTGACAAAACACTCGTTGAAGGAACTGATTATACGGTTGATATCAGGGATAACGATAAGACCGGGTCAGCAACGGTTACCATAACCAGAGCAGAAGGAAATGTGAATTATACTCCCGGATCGATAATCCGCGCTTTCGATATTGTTAACGCCGACGACAGGAGTCCCTTTCTGCTGAATGCCACTGTTGAAGGTTACAGGATCTGCCTCAATGTATATGTACTCAGTGAAGGTGTCGATGAACTGAAAGTGACTTATGACAATAAAGACCCTGAGATGACTGATGTAGAGATCGGGGGTATTGCTTACAAAAGGTTCACGATCGCAAGTGTTGCCAAGGAGATGGCTGACACCAGGAAGCTCACGATAGTTGCAGACGGCATTACGACCGAGCAGGATCTGTCAGTAGCTGATTATCTGAAGATCCTTGTCAGAAGATCTGAATACTCGCTGTACCATGATCTTGCAGCTGCTTTGCTGCACTATGGTGCCGCAGCCCAGACATACTTCGGGTACAATACCGGGAATCTGGCGAATGAGGGTGTAGATCCTCTTCCCGCAATACCGATCGATGATCTGCTGGAGGCAGACGGATTTGACAGGACTAAGCTGGATTCAAGGCTGGCTGTCCTTAATCCTGACGTCACGTATGCCGGCATGACTCTTACCTTTGAAGAGGATCTGTCATTGTCACTGTATTTCCGTTCGGACAAACTGTCTGTAGATGAAGTGGAGCATTTTGTCAGGCAAGAGGTAGTGCTTGATCCGGACAGCATCGACTACGATCTTATTGAAGACGAGTCCGACTGGGAAGAGTATGCATTGTCCCGTAAAGACGTATTTGTCAATGG
>CADBNJ010000299.1 GCA_902795955.1 Oscillospiraceae bacterium | reverse complement strand
GCGATGTCGGACCAGTATTTCTCGTAGCTCTCACGGTCTTTCTTGAAGAGATCACAGAGCCTGTCGGCAACCTTCTTGATGATGTGCGCGGACAGCGTCTTAACATGTGTGTTCTGCTGGAGCGCAGACCTCGATACATTGAGCGGGAGATCAGAGCAGTCGAGGCATCCCTGCAGCAGGAAGAGGAAATCCGGAATGATCTCCTCGATATTGTCAGCAACAAACACCTGATGATTATATATCTTGATACGTCCCTCAAGAGACTGGTAAACGTTGTTTGTCTTGGGGAAATACAGAATGCCCTGCAGCGTGAAGGGATAATCCATGTTGAGATGTATCCAGAACAGCGGATCGTTGCCGTCGTTGAATACGCTGTGATAGAAAGACTTGTACTCTTCATCGGTGCACTCGGAAGGCTTCTTGATCCAGAGCGGCTCCTTGTTGTTCATCGGGGAATTCTTGAGAGGCTCCGACTTATACTCCTCTCCCTTCTCCTCTGCTTCCTTACGCTTCTTGGCCTCGGATTCCTCGTGAAGCCTGTCAGCCTTGAGATCGGTGAAATAAAGATCGGAAGGAATAAACGAGCAATACTTTCGAAGTGTCATACGGAGTGTTGCGGAATCGAAGATCTTTGCTGCCTCTTCTGACAGCTTAAGGGTAATAAGAGTGCCTCTTGTCTGCTTATCGCATTCAGACAGCTCGAATTCCATGCCGTCTTCCGATTCCCACTTGACCGCAGGTGCATCCTCGAAGCTCTTCGTCTCGATCGTAACCTTATCCGCAACCATAAATGCCGAATAGAATCCGAGTCCGAAGTGACCGATGATACCGGATTTGTCGGTAGTCTCCTGGTTATACTTCGTAACAAAATCGAGAGCACCGGAGAAAGCGATCTGATTGATATACTCCTCCACTTCCTCTGCAGTCATGCCGATGCCGTTATCCTCAAAAGAGATCGTCTTGTCATCATCGTCATATCTTACGTGGATCTCGTACTTCTCGTCCTCGGCCGGGGCCTGTGCATTGCCGAGCTCAACGAGTCTCTTATGCTTGGCGATGGCGTCCGAACAGTTGGACACCAGCTCCCTCACAAATATATCCTGATCCTCATACAGCCACTGCCTGATTATCGGGAAGATATTCTCGGTCGTTACCGAGATCTGACCTTTCTTAGATTCCATAGTATATCGCCTCCATAATTATTTATTCTCTTTAATATATTTATCGGTAATCGCTTTATATTCACGGGAAATCTGTGTCAAAACAGGATTGCTTACCGAATCGAACTTTACACCTTCAACATATGTCACCGGCAGAATGTCGAAAGGCGTGCTTGACACAAACAATGACGCCCCTCTCTCCTTCAGTTCATCAAGGGTAAAAGAGCCGGTAACAAGAGTTGCCCCGATATTATCAAGCGATCTTAACACTCTGTTCCTTGTAATGCATATAAGTATCTTATCATCGGGCGCCGAATAGACTTCATTGCCGATCACCGCGAAGAAATTGGATTTGCTCCCCTCATATATCTTGTTGTTCCTGTCCGTCAGCAGCACCTCATAGGGATTGTTCCTCGCGAAAGCCTCCGCTACAGCCGCCTTGTAATCGCCCCTGAACACCTTAAGGTTGGGATCCACCCTCTCCCAGTTGAGGATATTAGTCGCTATACCGCTTCTGAAGACATCTTCGGACGGTATAAATCCTTCGCATATATGGAATACCAGCTTATCATTAGTCAAAACAATGCGGAGATTCCCCTCCTCCTCAAACTTGATATCCTTCAGGAATCTCTTTGCTTCAGATGCGATCATGTCCGTATCGACACCGAAATCCTCGATCCCCTTAACTGACTTGGATAATCTTGACAGATGATCTTCGATAAAGAGCAAAACACCTTCCTTGATGCGGATCGTCTCATAATACTTAACGTCATCAGAAGGCATGCTCATGTCAAGAGCCTCCCTGCCGTCTGACGGGATAAGCTCACCGTTAAGATAGTATCTGTCGCCCAAAGGCTTCTCGATTATCGGATAATTCATATATTCATCACCTCGAACTTATAAACCTATACTATCTTAGAACAAAAATCAAATATTTCAACGAGTAATAGAAGCCGGTTGAATAACGGATCATCGGATTGGGCTTCTCAATGGCCATCGAGGATAACATAAGCATTGCAACGGTAATAGCAACAGATGCAATCAGCATATAATGAACAGCCTTGTAAGAACCTTCTGACAGATAATCCATAATTACGGCAGCGGCCGGCAATGCAAGCAGGATCGCGAAATCCATCTGATACCGCATTGATATGCCGCCCATCTGCACGTCGACCGCCATCAATACGGCTGCGATAATAATGCAGACGACCGCAAACGCAAACATATTCTTTGCCTTAAGCGTTTGTCTCCTCTTAAAACACAACAATGCAAACAAGGTAAACGGAGCAAGCATAAATATACCGCCAAAAACCGGATCAAGAAACAAAACTCCCTGATAATCTGTTACATGATGATTCCAGTCATAAACCGAGTGGAAATACGGGAAAGTGGCATTGATGTTCGGCAGCTGCAGGAAATATTCAATGAAGCCGATGACAAGCGTAGCCGGACTTGCTTCATGGTACATGATATCAAGACTGAGATTGCGTTTCGCCCCAAAATCCAAAAAGCTGTCAAATCTGATGTAATTATAGAATAAGACGGCAGAACAGAGTATCAGAGCCGGAACAATAACGGCACAGGTGTTAAGCATTCCCTTTTTGGAGAAGAAATGCTTTTGCCTGATATGTTCATAGAAAACCGGGAAAGCAAGTAACACATAAAGTATGTATGAAGGACGCGAACCGAAGGCAAGACTCATTGCAACAGATCCGGCTGTAAGCAGCAGGATTACTCCGCCATCACGATCGGGCTTTTTGCTCGCCTCCATTCTGATCGAAGCATGAACCCACAACGCAAGAGCACTTACGGCGAATGCAAGACCTGAAATGAATGCAACTGAGTATATCCACGGGGTCTGCACACAATAGATCGCAAAACTGGCAAACAGCACACCAGTTGAGATTATTATCAAGTGCCCCAAACTCAGTGTTTTGTATTTATGTGCCAAAAGCAGAACAAGCCTGAATACGGCTATGATCAGTATTATGCTGAGAATAATGACGGGAACGGAATTCGGCAGCGCTTCGCCTGTTATAAGACGGGCAGGCACATAAAACAATACAGTGGGCACAATGCCATAGTACGAATAATACTTGCCGTCATAGTATGCAAAATCTCCTCTTGCATATACACCGGACTCCATGCCGGATTGATTACGAAGATAAGGATCGTACGGATTATCCATTGATTCAAGATAATCCGGAGGAGCAATATTCAGTTCGGCATGACCTTCGATCAATGCCTCTGCCTGATAAGAATAGATAGCTTCAACATGATTGCGAATATAGTATTCATTGATCGGAACATCCTCGTATTGAAGGAGAATGCCACCCCACATCACAATAATAATGAAACAGGTAAATATTATTATGATCCTGTTATTGCCGGCTAACCTGCCATTACCGTCAAAAAGTTTGATCGAATAGATCCCGGATCCGGGCCTGAAGCATGCAATAAGGAAAGCAATAAATAATATGACGGCAAATCTCACTATCCTGAACACAAACGGTCTGACTGAATTGACGACAGCATTAACACTTACGGGCGCCGGATATGTCTGCGCTTCACCGTAAGGATTGAAATCGATCCTTATTTTGTTGACCTTACCGTCAGGATGAACGCGTATAAACCTGCTCTCGGGTATCGCATAGTCGATCTCCGTAGTACTGTAAGTAAACTCGGTATTTGCCTCGTCACTCATGTATATTGTCAAGGGAACAACATCAGGACCATTCTCTGTTTGCAGGAAGATGTTATACACTCTGGTGTTAATATTATCCATAACCAGAATGCCGTTATCATAATTCTGAACAACACTGCCGCACCTGTTCCAGAACAAAGACTCCCAGAATCTGAAATTAAAGAAAAATACCTCCAGTAAAAGAGGAATAACAATCATTAAGATCAGGATCCTGCGGCTTTTATGTTCTTTTAACATACAATAATTGTATAAAATCGACACAGATAATTCAAACTTTTATTATTTAATTGTATTTTGCAATAAAAAATATAAAATAATGGTTGACTACATATAATGCTTGTTGTAACATCTGTATGTTTATACAACGAATTGAATAATTATACAAATACAGGAGGTGCCTTATTATGGCAAAAGAAAAGTTTTTATTAGCTTACTCAGGTGGACTTGACACATCTATCATCATCCCGTGGCTTCTTGAGCACTACGACTGTGAAGTAGTCGCTTACTGCGGTGAAGTCGGCGTCGGTGTTGATAACGATTATCTCGAGAAGAAGGCTTTGAAGTGCGGCGCTATCAAGTGCATCGTCGAAGATATCACCGATGAGTTTGTTGCTGAATATGTATACCCCACTCTCAAGGCTAACGCAGTATATGAGGGCAAGTACCTCCTCGGTACATCAATGGCCCGTCCCGTCATCGCCAAGCATTTCGTAAAGGCAGCTCATGAGACCGGCTGTACAACGATCGTACACGGCTGCACCGGCAAGGGCAACGACCAGGTAAGATTTGAGCTCTCCATCAAGGCTCTCGATCCTGACATGAAGATCCTGGCTCCCTGGAGGATCTGGGATATCAAGTCACGTGACGAGGAGATCGATTACGCTCAGGCAAGAGGC
>CADBNJ010000298.1 GCA_902795955.1 Oscillospiraceae bacterium | reverse complement strand
TCCGTCAGGTGCATAATCCGTATGAGCGGGACCTCTGTATGCGAAACTATATCCCGGTGCACTGGCGATCATGCTCATCTCGGGAACATCATCGTCCCAGACTGATACGCCTCCTCCGATGTACTGCTTATCGGCATCGTACCACTCAAGGTAGAAAGATGATACTTCGAGATCGTATTCCCTCATGTGGGGATCATTCTCGTTGATGAGGAAGAATGCCGTGTAATCAATATTGGAAACACTGCCGGACGGATCTGACAATGTCAGATACGATTCCATCTCGGGGAACATGTTAATGTCGTCCACCTTACATGTCTTGACTATCTGACGCTCTTCGCCGTCCTTTTCGAACGTCCCGGTAAGCACCAGCGTCATATCCCCCTGAAGTGCCGATACGTCCATCGTGTATTCAAAAACATCACGCGAGCCTGTCCATACATCGGGATCATCCG
Organism: Oscillospiraceae bacterium; assembly: GCA_902795955.1. Lineage (GTDB taxonomy): Bacteria > Bacillota > Clostridia > Saccharofermentanales > Saccharofermentanaceae > Saccharofermentans. The sequence goes on along the minus strand of CADBNJ010000298.1, from coordinate 3,658 downwards.
CGGGATTTGCTTCCCTTCCGTCCGCATCATACACTGCCGCATGAACGGATACCGGCTTCATGTACTGACCAAGGGCACATACATACGAGTAATACAGCGTAGAACCGTCGGTCTTTGCCATAAGGATCCTGATAAAAGGATCGCCCTCCTCGCCGTCAATGTCCTTGTATTCGCCGGGAACGATAACGTTCTCGGTCTGTTGAGGCGTGTTGTCCGGAGTCTCTCCGTAATCCGCATACGGAACCCGGAATCCGTTCGTGACATTGACCACCATCAGTATCGCCGCAGCAACCGCAGCATAGTAAAGCAGAGCCATGTTGCCGCGCGAACGCTTGTCGGACGTACCTGTCGTGCCCGGATACGCAAACTCATCCGGACGCGCGGGAAATTCGGGAGAATTGATATAACTCTCCTTCACTTCCGCAAATTCGTTTACCTTAGTAAACTCAACAGATTTTCCGAATTCGTCTGCCATGGTAGATCAGTAAATCAATATTATTCGCCCTGATGAACTACAACCTGAGGGAACGGGATCTCCACGCCCGCCTTATCGAAAGCTATCTTTATCTCTCTGTTCAGGATCCTGGGAGCCTTGAACAGATCTTTCTCATTGATAGATGCGCCTATCTTGAACGTGACGCCGTTATCGCCCAGCTCGTCAACGCCGAAGTTCTCCGGAGCCGCCAGGAACACATCGGGATACTTCTCAAGGACCTTCGGGAACAGCTCATCGAGAACCTTCTCCACCTTCTCGATATCCTCTTTGTAAGCAACTGACACCAGGGTCGTCGCGATACTCGTCTGCTGTGACCTGTTGAGGATATTCCTTATATTGGAATTGTTGATTATCTTAAAGTTGCTGCCGGGTCCCTTAACAGTCGTTACTCTGATGCCGATGTTCTCGACTGTGCCTCTGAAGCCGTCAACCTCGATGTAATCACCTACGTTAAACTGATCCTCGAACACAAGGAAAATACCGGTAACGACATCTTCGATAAGGCTCTGCGCACCGAAAGAAATAGCCAGAGCCAATATTCCTGCACCTGCAACCAATGTGCTGACGTTGACGCCCAGTGCCGACAGACACCAGAAAATGGTGATCAGCGTCGTTATATAGTTGAGTGCGCTTCTTATGAGAGTCTGGGCTGATCTGCCCTTCCCCGTCTTGGGCTTGATCTTCTCGATGATGAATGCGGCCAGCTTTGTGATGACGATCATCAGGAGGATGATCGCGATTACCCTGAATACCGTAACCCAGTTAAGCGTGATGGCGGAAGTAACTTTGCCGACATCGCCGAAGACGCTCTCCCATGTCTCGGACAGACTCTTCTTCGTCTCTTCCGGCAGGAAAGGGATGATCGCAGGGTTCGTGACCAGCAGGAAGACCAGAAGTATGATCGCCCATTTAAGTATTGTAAGCGGATTGGTAGGTTTGGGGAACTTCGAGCTCATAATTACACCCTCCCGAAATATCAAATATATTGTTATTTTATCATCTAAACGTACCGTCTAATGTGAATGTTTTGTTAATGCGCAAAAACCGTGGTATAATTATCTTGTCTTACTATGCGCGCTTATATATAAAGGAGTTATATGAGATTTATAGGATTGACAGAAGGTCTTAAAGTGACCAAAGAGAAGCTTCCGGCGGTTATCAGCGTGATATCCGTAGTGTTGCTTTGTTTATTATCTTTCGTCGGCATTTCTGCCCTTCTCGAGGCAGATGCCGCAGCTGCAATGGACAGACATGAACAGGAAATAACGGATCTGATCGAGAGCAGTTCCCAGATCACTGACGATCTGGAGAATGCTATTGAGTCATCAAAGGCAGAGTCATCGGAGACTTCTGCTCTGAGCGAAGCAACGACATCATCGTCATTTGCTTCATCAACAGAGAGCACAGAAGTCACAACAACTTCGGGAACAACTGAACCTACGACTACTACAACTACGGCTGCAACGACTACAGCAGCTACAACAACAAGCGCGACTACAAGAGGCACAACCGAGACTACTGTCGGAGAGAAGACTCATAACGCGATCGTTTATGCAACCAAGACGGTTAATCTGAGAACCGGCCCGGGAACGCAGTACGAGAGCCTCAGGCTCCTCCACAGAGGCGACCAGATAGATGTTATCGGCGTTACGACCAACGGATGGTACAAGACTATCAAGGGTAACTACGTAATCGCTTCATGCACACAGTCGAAGAAGATCAACACACCTACCCCGACACCGAAGCCTGCCACGGCCACGCCGAAGCCCACCAAGACTCCGACGAAGAAGCCTACCAAGGCACCTACGCCTACTAACAAGCCGGCTCCCGACAAGGACAAGATGACGCTCGTGGGAGATTATACGATCACGTTCTACATTCCTTTCCAGGGCACGAAGACTGCATCGGGCACGACATGTACGATGGGCAGGACGATCGCGGCAAGCAAGAGTGATTTCCCTTTCGGAACGGTGCTTTACATTGAGAATGATCCGCTCGGCGGCGACGGGTATTACACGGTTGAAGACAGAGGCGTCTCTTCCGGCAAGATCGATATTTTCGTGAATTCGATGAAGGATGTCCCCTCGTACGGACGAACGACAAGAAAGGTTTATATTGTTAACAAATAATGGGTAAAGTTAAGCATACTACTATTGCGCCCAAAGAGGAGAAGACTGCCCCGCAGCCTCACAAGCGCAAGAAGAAATCAGAGAGCAAACAGAACAGGACAGTCAAACCGCTTAAGATAATTCCTCTCGGAGGCCTTTGCGAGATCGGCAAGAACATGACCGCATTGGAATACGGGAACGACATCATAATCATCGACTGCGGCATGTCATTCCCGGAGGAGAGCATGCCCGGTGTGGACTGCGTCATTCAGGATTTCACTTATATCCGCGAGAATCAGAGCAAGCTCCGCGGCATCGTCCTGACGCACGGCCACGAGGATCATATCGGCGGTCTTCCCTTCTTCTGTTCCGAATTCAAGTGTCCTATCTACGGCGGCAAGCTGACAGTCGAATTAGTCCGCCACAAGCTGTGTGAGAACGGCGTCAACCAGAAAGGTATTGACCTTCAGGCTTTCAAGAACGGAGAGAGAGTCAAGATGGGCTCATCCTTCGATATTGAGTTCGTCAGAGTCAACCACAGCATTGCGGACAGTTATGCAATCTCAATCAAGACTCCTGTAGGAACAGTAGTACACTCCGGCGATTTCAAGGTCGACTACACGCCTATCAACGGCAAGCCGATCGACCTTCAGAGATTCGGACAGATCGGCAAGGAAGGCGTCCTTCTGTTCATGTGCGAGAGCACGAACATAGAGATCGAAGGCAACTCACCTTCCGAGAGACATGTGGGGGAAGCTTTCCAGAGGCTGTTCAAGGACGCACCCGGAAGGATAATAGTTGCAACATTCTCCAGTCACGTTCACAGGATGCAGCAGATCATTACTGCAGCCGAGACGTACAACAGGCACGTATGCCTGTCCGGCAGGAGCATGCTCAATGTATTCAAGGTCGCCAACTCACTCGGCTATATCGAGATGAACGGCGACACTCTTATCGACATATCCGACATCGACGATTACGATGACGATAAGATCGTCGTGCTGACGACCGGAAGCCAGGCAGAGCCGATGAGTGCCCTGTCGAGGATGGCATA
>CADBNJ010000297.1 GCA_902795955.1 Oscillospiraceae bacterium | reverse complement strand
TTGCGCTGGAAAAGGCAGTAAGCATTATACTCATTGCCGGAATTGCAGTCTCATTGACAGCGTGTCCGGCCGGCACATCAGGATCAACGGGACAGGCCGATGACCGCATTACGGTCACTACACGCACAACGGAATCGAACCGCACAATAGACCCGGTTCAAACCACAACAGAGCCGGTGGCAGCTGCACCTACAGGAGCATATACTTATGTTCTGTATGAGGGCACGCCGCAGCAAACGACGATATGTATGGATTATGATATACATCCCGGCACTCAATATCTTCAGCAACACAACTACCCGACAGCATATTACTACGAGATTGACACGTTAGCCAGTTCTCTGGGTTGGAAGCTGAATGGCGCCTTCTCAATAGAAGAAACCACTGAGGATACTGATCCAACCTATTTTTACACTTACGACTACGGCGATTATTTAGCTCTCCTGGAAGTTGAGGAGAGTACGGACATTGTCTTTAGCGGGGCCTGGGTTCAAATAGAGGCGCTCAGAATATCGTACGTAAAGAAAGGCGACCTCGACGCGCCGTATTTCGAAGATCAGGATCCGAACCACAAAGACATCATCATCGCATTCGGAAACCATCAGAGCGCAATCGAGTACCCGGGACTCGGAACACATTGGGCATTCAGCTACAATGACTATGTACTGATCACATATCTCTTCTGGTTATTGCCGCAACTCGGCGAAGCGAAAACAGCAATAGTTTATAACACATTATTGCCGGCAGCAGTTAGCATTACTACCGATGAAGACGATGCTACACCAACATTAAATTTACAGTAGTCTGATGCATCTTACATTGAAGTAATTGTTGCACGATATATCAAATTGATATATAATCCATATATCAAAATGATATATGGAGCTTTGCCATGGCAAATGATAACAAGATGAATCTGGTGATCCTCGGCTTGCTCGATCACGAGGACCTGACAGGATACGATATCAAGAAAAGGATAGACGGCAGTCTGCGCTATTTCTGGAAGGGAAGCTTCGGCAGTATTTATCCTGCGTTGTCTTCTTTGGAGGAGAACGGACTGATCAAAAGAGTTAAGAGCAAAAGTAACGCTTCCGGAAGGGAAAGGATCGTTTACAGCATAACTTCTGAGGGCAGGGAAAGCCTGCTCGGATGGCTGACGGAATCGAAGTCATCTAACAGCCTGAAGTATGAGACTCTCTTAAAGGTTTATTTCGGAGGCGCCGCAGATAACGTTGCCGCGATCGCCACGATAAATGAATTTGAGAAAGAGGTGGAAGCTGATCTCGCGGTGCTCAGAACTTACAAAGACAACCTGAGCAAAGTATTAAATGAGAGAGATCATGTCTTTTACTATTTAACCGTCATCTTCGGCATAGAGACATACGAAGCATATCTTCGCTGGTGTTCGGAAGCTAAAAGGATTTTGCTGGACAGAAAGTACATGGGGAATAAAAGATGAGAAGGATAATTATCTACTATTCATTATCAGGCAACACAGAAGAAGCAGTTAAGATAATTGCAGACAAGCTCGGCTGCGATATGTTGCGGATCGATACGGTAAAACAGATGCCCAAATCCTTTGCAGCGCGTCTTCTGGTCGGCGGCGGTCAGGTCGCCTTCAATAAGATCCCGAAGTTGAAACCGATCGGCAAAGACCTTAGTCTTTACGATGAGATCTTTATCGGAACGCCTGTCTGGAACAGCAAGGGTGTCCCTGCGATCAATGCGTTCCTGACAGATGAGTCTATATGCCAAAAAGTGACCGGACTGATCGTAACATCCGGCGGCGGAGATATCGGAAAATGCGCGGAGGCATTAAAAGACCGGATTCCTAATGTGAAATACATGGTATCATTGCTCGACAGGAAACATAAGGATCATCAACTGAATGACGATAAGATAAAGAAGTTCGTTGAGATGTGTGGTTAACTCCCGGGGATTTGCGGAACTGCTTCCATGGTATAATTAATCCGTCAAAGGAGGGTAAAACTATGTCAGATTTAGTCAAGATGAATGTTGATGATGAGAGTATCTCCATATTATTCGATGTCGGTGAACCTAAGATCATGGGGATCGGGACCAAAATGAATGAGATATGTGATGAAGCATATATGAACGGCTATAACTGGGAGGCTTTCTTCAACTGTTATTTAAGTAAGAATAATCCGGAGATCCTGGATATTATCGAGAGTGATCCTGAAGCAGATATGTATTGTGTATATATCGAAGATGTCAACGAAGAGACAACGGCGCTGGCAGAAGAGTTTAAAGGGATCATAGAGGAGTTGTTCGAGAACGAAGATGATATCTATTCATTCCTCGAGGATAATGCCGAAGATATTGAGTGGGATTGATTAATAGCTTTGAGACCACTTCATATTTGCTGTATCTGATCAACGAGTACGGCCTGTCTTGCAATGACAAGCTTAACGGCACTCTCATATATCGGCGAATCTGACAGATGGCTGGTCTCTTTATCTTCAAGAGGACGGAAAAAGTCCCTGATAAGCAGATCGTCTGTCGAAAGCTTATTTATGTCAGCGCAAACATTTGCCGTATGAGAAGGCTCTCAGGTGCCGGATGCTGATTATAAAGTTCGTTGCCCACTGTCATGAGGAGGAACGAGCGGATGAAAAGTTTCTCTGAAGCACGGATAAATATAATCATAGTCACTCTTGCTGATATGATACTTTTCTTTTCCCGTCTTTAAAACAGTCTTGATAATCGTCTGGATCCCGTTAATTGTCTCCAAAGCTTCTTCTTCATCTATTCTGAAATATTCAGACACCTGAAAAACTCTTTCAATATCCACGGTATTTGATTCGTAGTCAATCAATAAAGACAACTCATGTTTGTCAGGATTGGGATTAACATCGTACATGGGCGACAAAGACAGATTTCCGTTTTCATCGTAAATAAAACCGTGATTTCTTAAATGGTCATCGGTATTATTGATGCATACGCCGAAAACGATCCTTTTCCACAATTCTAACAGATCGGATTCCGGATATGCGCCATTGGCCTCGATTACGGAAGCCATGTCCAAATAACTTGATCTGTTATCCGAACCGTCTGTTTCTCCCAGAAGATTCATTGCCGAAGCCGTGTGTACCCTGTTGCCGTCATCAGTCCTGTCAAACCTTTTGCTGAGAAAGACAGTACCTTTATCTTTAATGATAAAAGCTTTGGCAGGCGGCGTTGAAAGTCCGCACATAACCGCCATGTCATGAACCATCATTTCAAAAGCCCCTATGTCATAGTCATCCTTTTTGGAAGGAAACTTAGCCAGCCACAGCGTACCGTCAGTATCCCTGACGTTTGCTTTAGGCCTGGCACCGCCCAAAGAAGAACCGGCGTCAAAGAGATCTTTTATATCCTGTTCTTTACAATCTTCATTTGTCTCATATCTTTCTATTGATGCCTGAAGATTGCGTATATCGGTAATAAGAGGAATTGAACCTTGTTCTGAAGGACTTGCAAATACACCGTTCTCATCAATAAACCTCAAACCACCCATGCGTCCCATATCACTGATGCCTAACAGATAGTCGCTTTTCTGAAGCGTTCTCGGTCTCCGGCCGAGGGCTTCTGCGTTTTTTATTTCTTTTCTGTCCATCAGCTTTCTGCCCCAACGATTAGGTGACGCATCTTCAATAAAACCAAAACAACGCCCGGGTTGAGGATATTGTATGCCGGAAACGTTCGCAACATCCGGGCCTAAAAAGAAATCGGGAAATCTGTTTAACCATTTCAAAGAATACTGAAAGGAAATAACTTCGCTGCCGCGTGTTCGTTCCACACGGCAACTTCCTATTATCGGATTATCTTTAAGCCATCCGGCGCAAACATAAAATGATTCCATCAGTCTTTCCTCCGCTTATCCAGCTCTGCATCCTGCAAGATCCTGCCCAATTCATCGTCCTTGGCGATCAGAAGAAGATCGTT
>CADBNJ010000296.1 GCA_902795955.1 Oscillospiraceae bacterium | reverse complement strand
TAATGATGTCAAGTGACAGACCCTCTACCTTGATATCAACCTGGATGGATGTAATACCTTCCGTTGTACCTGCAACTTTGAAGTCCATATCACCGAAAAAGTCCTCGATGCCCTGGATATCCATGAATACGAGGAAGTCATCTTCGTTCTCTTCGTTAACGATAAGACCCGAAGAGATACCTGCAACAGGTCTCTTGATCGGAACACCTGCATCCATCAGTGACAATGTTGAAGCACATACGGAACCCTGTGATGTCGAGCCGTTGCTCATCGTGATCTCGGATACCGTTCTGATGGCATAAGGGAACTCCTCCTCGGAAGGAAGAACAGGGATCAGTGATCTCTCTGCAAGAGCTCCGTGACCGATCTCACGACGTCCCGGGCTTCTGGAAGCCTTTGCCTCACCTACGGAATAGCCGGGGAAATTATAGTGATGGATATATCTCTTTGTTGTCTGCTCATCAAGTCCCTCGAGCTTCTGTGCATCTGCAAGAGGAGCCAGAGTACAGATGTTCATTACCTGTGTCTGACCTCTCTGGAAGAATGAGGAACCGTGAACTCTGGGAAGGACTCCGACATCACAGGACAGAGGCCTGATCTGATCCAGCGCACGTCCGTCAACTCTGACATGCTCCCTGAAGAGATAATCTCTGACAACCTTCTTCTCGAGCTTATAGACAGCATCAGGTGCCCATGATGACAATCCCTCTTCCTTCTCCTCGAGCATTGCTGCGATCTCCTCCTGGAGAGCTGCAACGTTTGCATCTCTGACGCTCTTGTCGTCGGAGAGGACTGCTGCCCTCATCTTATCCCAGCCGAATTCCTTAACAGCCGCGAAAACCTCATCCGGCACTTCTGCAGACTCATATGTGAACTTGGGCTTGCCGATCTCGTCAACGATCGAGTTGATGAACTTAACGATCTCCTTGATGACCTCGTGACCTTCTGCGATGGCGTTAAGCATCACGTCATCGGGAACCTCGTTGGCTCCTGCCTCTACCATGCAGATCTTTGTTGCAGTACCTGCAAGTGTTACGTACATCTGTGACTTCTCACGCTGCTCGAGCGTAGGGTTGATGATTGTCTTGCCGTCGATGAGTCCGAGAACAACGCCGCCGACAGGTCCCTTCCACGGGATATCAGAGATGGCGATGGCGATGGAAGTACCGACCATTGCGGTGATCTCAGGGAGGCAGTCGGGATCAACTGCCATTACCATGTTGGATACTACGACATCGTTACGCAGATCCTTGGGGAACAAAGGTCTGATAGGTCTGTCGATAACACGTGATGTGAGGATGGCTTTCTCACCGGGCCTTCCCTCTCTCTTGAGGAATCCGCCGGGGATCTTGCCTACGGCATACAGCTTCTCCTCATAGTCAACTGACAGAGGGAAGAAGTCGATGCCTTCCTTGGGCTGAGCTGAAGCAGTAACGGTCGACAGGACTACCGTCTCACCGTATCTGATCAGAACGGAACCGTTAGCAAACTGTGCGATCTTGCCGGTCTCGACCACCAACGGTCTTCCGGCGATCTCGGTCTTGAAAATCTTTTCCATTTCAAAAACTCCTTGAATAATTATTTGCCAAGGAGGTAGTCACTAGATTCATACTCCGGTAATTCTTGTACGGCAGACCCCGGGATATCAATCTACTAACTACTCCCCGATTGGCATATCCCGTTAATTATAATACAAACAAGCAAAAAGACAAACTTATTCTTCGGCAATTCCTTTGGATCTCACCCGTCCGGAACACACGAACACGTATATGGCGAGTGCAAGCGGGCAGAATGCGAGAACAAGGTCTATCAGGTAGTAAATGATCTCCGGAATATGGTATATCAGAATATTCATGAGCATATGGACGCCGGATACCGAGGCAGCGATCAAGAAGAGAATAAAAATACTTCTGAACACATCTTCCCTGCTCCTGTTGCGCGTAAAAACCACAGCCAGCAGGACACCGGCAGCGATAGTCAGAAGCCGCGGCAGTGATGTTATCGTATTGTACAGCTCGTAATTTTTATCAGCCGTTACCAGGCCGATCGTCAGATGCGAGAGCACGGTGTTCACGACCGGAGTTGCCAGGATCAGGGACATAACGGCAATCCTGATCCCCGCACCATATTTCTTCCGGCAGTAATCCGCCAGCAGATAATTCGCTGCCACATTCAGAGCAAACGCTGCAATATCGATATATCCGCTCGCCGTAATATAACCCATAAGAGCCTTTTGGGATGTAAAACAATACCTTATCAGAAGATTGGAACGCGAGAACATACTCAGCAGAGAAGATATCGAGGTAAGGAGCACATACAAGGATACTTTGCCTGCAAGATCCCTCCCGCATCTTATTCTCGCTAAGATCCCCAGGATCAGTCTTGCGATGATCACCGCAAGGATGATGCATGATATCATCAGCAGAAAAAGGCCGTATTCTTCGTGGTTCATGGATTAAGACACACTTCCTTTGAATCAGATTTGTATGCTTTGCCGCAATACTTCCGTCGATGACAATGAGTTATTTTAACACAAATTAGTTTGTCACTCCGCAGTTGTCAAGATGCGGTTAACGTGTCATAAGCGTTTCCGAAGAAAAACGGCAATCCTTCGGAAACAGGTTTGGAGGTCAACACGGAACAAACCGTGACAGCTCAACGCCCTGTCCGGAACACGGAATTTGAGTTATTTACTCGCGGGCGCTCTCCAGATCATCCATCCACATCTGATAACTCGTGTCTGAACTCATCCTCAGGTCACCGCGGGGCGACAGCGCGACCGTACCGACCTTGGGGCCGTCCGGCAGACATGATCTCTTGAACTGCTGCGTGAAGAATCTTCTGATAAATGTCTTAAGCCACTTATAGACCGTATCATCATCATAGATCCCGTCAAACGCAACAAGTGCCAGGCGGTATATCTTGGACGGTGCGAATCCGTAACGCACAAAGTAGTACAGGAAGAAATCGTGGAGTTCATAAGGACCTACGATATCCTCAGTCTTCTGAGCGATATTGCCCGATTCATCAGGCGGAAGGAGCTCCGGCGACACGGGCGTGTTGAATATATCCGTAAGCACGTCAGACAATGAAGGCTGTTCATCTCTTACGCGCTTTGCCTCATACTGAACAAGATAGCGGACCAGCGTCTTGGGAATAGATCCGTTGACACCGTACATTGACATGTGATCGCCGTTATATGTTGCCCAGCCGAGTGCCAGTTCAGACAGGTCACCCGTACCGATAACAATACCGTTGCACTGATTGGCGAGATCCATCAGAAGCTGTGTCCTCTCCCTCGCCTGCGCATTCTCATAAGTTACATCATGCACATCGGGGGACTGTTCTATATCCTCGAAATGCTGCAGAACGCTCTTGGCGATATTGATCTC
>CADBNJ010000295.1 GCA_902795955.1 Oscillospiraceae bacterium | reverse complement strand
GAGAGGCTACAGACCCGGTGACACCCTGACTATCGTTGCAGGAGGACGGGATTATCCCTTCACGGTTGCAGGTATCTATGAGACAGGCGTTTGCAACAATTCCAATGTTATGATCAAACTCATCATAACAGAGAGTGACTATACTCTCCTGTCAGGAGTATTTGAAGTGGCAGATTTCCTTGCTTTCGATAATGACGGTGGATTTCCGTTAATGGAATTCGCTGCCAAAGGGGAGGAAAAGACATCGGAGAAGCTCGCACAGTCTCTTTTCATGCTCGATCACGATACTGAGAAATATGTCGAGACCCAGTTCCCGAACATGTTCATGATCATGGCAGCATGCCTTTCCGCTATAACCATGGTCGCGGCGATATTCCTGATCAGACATAAGATCGGCAACGATATTGAGGATCAGATGCAGCAGATCGGTGTCCTGGAGTCACTGGGATACAAGTCAGGAGAGATATCGCTGTCATATATCTATGAGTACGTGATAACTGTAGGTATAGGAGCAGTGACCGGTGCAATAGCGGCTGTTGCCGTCACGCCTCTCATGAACAGTACATTAAGATCTATGATAGGCAGGGATGTCAAAGGTGCTATCAATGTACTGATGGTTATAGCAGTTGCAATTATCCTTACGGGACTGATCACCTTATTTGCACTCCTCAAGGCAAGGTCAGTTAAGAAGTATCCTCCTGTCGTGGCATTCCGCAGAGGGATCAGGACACATCATTTCGGAAGGAACGTCCTGCCCCTTACCAAGACGGGAAGAAGCATTAATGTAAGACTTGCAATGAAGAGCCTCGTAAGAGATGTGAGACAGAATATCGGAACCGGCTTCTGTATTGCCATAGCATCCCTGGCATTCCTGTTCTGCGCTTACTCTTTTGATATCTTCAAGAACGGCTTTGATGTTCTTATGACAGTAATGGGGCTGGAAGTCTCAGACGAGACACTGACGGTCCTGAACGGAGTTGATGCTTATGCATTCAGCGAAGAGGTGGCAAAGCTTCCGGAAGTGGATAAAGCAGTTCCCACATACAACTGGAAGTATGTGCAGTGCAAAGGCTATGACGGATCGTCTTATGTGAACATATTTGATGACTTCAGCCTGACGGAGAATCTGTTCGCCGTGGAAGGGAGATTGCCGCAGCATGACAATGAGATCGCGATATCTCTGCGTTCGAGCCGGGATAAAGATCTCTATGTCGGTGACAGTATAATCGTTGAAGGTGACAGCATAGAGAAGAGCTACGTTATAACAGGTGTTGTCGGAGCCATGAGCAACAGCGGCATCAACGTCTACATGACATGTGACGGCTACAGGAGGATCTGTCCCAATGAGCGTCCCGACGGTATATACGTTTACCTTAAGGACGGTTATGACAGGGATGAATTCGAGAAGAAGATCACTTCCATATACGGTGCCAGTGCAGCTGACATGGCATCCGGATCAGTAACAGGCGGCAGCCTGGAAGAGCGGATCAGGCAGAAGGCAGATGAGAAGATCGCCCTGCTGCTTACAAATTACGGTGTCACATCAGTTGATTATGCCGTTAAGACCGGCGACAAGATGATAACCGGAAGCAGCAGTAAGTTCGTGGTCAAGAATGTCAACTCTCTTTATGGCCTTGCAGAGGCACAGATGGGTGCAATTGCTGATGCCACAAGGACATTCACCTTTGCAGGGGCCGTATTCGTTGCAATCGTTGTTGCAGTAATACTGTGGATAATCTCCTCGTCCAATGTCAGGAGGCAGAGGAAAGACCTGGGTATCATGAAGAGCATGGGTTACTCGTCCAAAGACCTTATGAAGCAGATGGCAATCAAGTCCATGCCGGTAACCATAATCGCGGTCATCATAGCATCGGCATTGTCTTTCCCGCTTCAGTCGCAATTCTGGTTCAACCTGTTCTCGGCTGACATGGGAGTCAATATTCCGCTGATGATAGTACTGGATATCGCGATAATAATCTATTGCTATGCCGTTACTTACATTTGTGCCGGCAGGATCAAGAAGATCTCGGTAACTGAACTCATGACGGAATAATGGAGGATAAGAGAATGAATAAAAGATTGATAGGTTCTTTGCTGGCTGTGATGATGACAGTTGCAGCATTCCTGCCGGCGGGAAGCATGGCGGCAGATGCATCAGATGGCAATGATGCTACAGCTGATAACGGCAGTTCTGAAGAGAGATTATACTGTGTCGGATCAGTAAGTAAAGTGTATGTTACGGCAGCCGTCATGCAGCTGGCAGATAAGGGACAGGTGGATATAGATGCACCACTTACCACATATATCCCGGAGTTCAGGATGGCTGATCCGAGATATGCTCAGATCACCGTCAGGATGCTGATGAACCATACATCGGGCATCATGGGTACAGAGTTTACTAATATGGAGCTCTATGGTGACAACGACATGGCATCGTATGATGACCTTCTTGCAAGTCTTGCAACCCAGAGGCTCAAGGCAGATCCCGGTGAATACGCAGCCTACTGTAATGACGGTTTCTGTCTCCTCGCCATGGTCGTCGAGCGGGTATCCGGAATGAGCTACACGGATTATGTCGTGAAGAATATCGCCGGCCGGATCGGCTGCGGAGATACAGGAACACCCGTAAACATGTATGGGTATGAGAATAAAGCGCCGGCTTATACCGGTCTCCTTCCTCATGATTATGAGTACTGCATGGCTCTCGGCTCAGGCGGCATCTATGCGACCGCATCCGATGTTGCCGAGTTCGGCAGCACATTCCGGAGCGGGGATAACAGACTTCTTTCTGAGAGCTCGAAAGGCGTGATGGCAACACGCTGGAATGCATCCGGTTCTTCTGCTGACAGCAGTTATCAGGACGGCTCAGGCCTCGGCTGGGACTACGTCGAACAGGTCGCTTATGAGCGCGCTGGCGTGAAGGTGGAAGGCAAAGGCGGTGACATAACGAATATGCATGCGCATCTTCTGGTGGCCCCTGATAACGACATAAGCGTAAGCGTGCTGTCAAGCGGCGGATCATCAACGCTGAACCGGCTCGTTGCCGAGACGCTTCTGGATGTTGTGCTGGAGGAACAGGGAATAACCGTCGATCATTCTGCGGATGACATAGAACTCGCCGGCAGTATCCCTGAAGAGTTTAACAGGTATGCCGGGTCTTATGTTCTCTATTCAATGGGCGGAACAAGCATAGCGGAGATATCTTTCCCTGACAATTCATACATGCAGGTCGATATCGAAGGCCTGACGAGAACTGACACCCATAAGTACATGTACACGACGACCGGAGGCTTTGCAGAGGTCAACGATTACGGCATGGTAAAGAATAATGCCACGGTGGTGTTTTTCGAGGACGGGGAGAACGGCAGGACGTATATCAAGGGTTCGATGGATATGGAATATCCTGAACTCGGAACAACTGCGATGAAGATGTATGTGGGTGAGAACCTGGAAGCTAATACTGTCAGTGATGACGTTATGGCTGCTTATGAGAACTACAGCGCTTGTCCCTGGGTGCTTACAGGCGACTCTTATTCTTCCGCCGGTTACGATTCACCGTTTATGTTCTTCAAGACGTGCGGTAAGCACCCCGGCTATTTGACCGTGTATGTGATGGGGCAATCAAGAGTTCTTAAGATCGATGATGCCTTCAATGTATCTTCATTTACCACATTGCCGTCTTCCTCAAACAGGGATCTGGTAGACGGACATGTAACACCTGACGGGTCCTTCGTATGCTCGAACGGGTTGACGTTCAAGGCGCTGGCTGCTTTTCCCGAACTTACTGCTTCCGTAAAAGAGGTGGAACTCACGGACGGCAGTGCATCCTGGTACCGCATCGGCAGCGGCATGTCAAATGAGGTGATCACGGCAGAGCGGCCGGAGAACAGTACGGTGTGCGTTTACAATAAGTATTTCGAGCTTGTGTATACGACTCATGTAACTGACTGCAAGAACGAGATCGACCTGCCGGAGGACGGGTATATCATGTTCGCCGGGCAGACGGGCGGATCAGTGAAGATCAGCAGATAATTACGTGACCGGGGCTGTCTCAAAACAATAATGAGACAGCCCCTATGTCTATGTCTTCGTTTCCGCAAGGAATCGAGATTTTTCCGAAGAAATTTCGGAAAGTTTTCTGATTCTTGCGGATTCCGTAAGATTTCAAGATTTTTCCGAATTTTCTTCGGACGAATTGCTGTTTTTCTTCGGAAAGGACAGTCTGCCTTCACTGTGGTGGTTTTGCAGTCCCCGCGAAGCTGCGACTGCATCCGGAATAATACTTATTCTTTTTGAGACAACCCCTTTCGCGCAGAACAAAAAGAAAGGCTGCCTCACAACAGATCGAGACAGCCTCTTATACATCATATTACCGTTCAAAGAAGTTAATTCGTAAAAAGATGCTTACGGTTCTTGAAATAAATGTAATTGACTACAACCATGGTTCCGGTAACGAGCACCTGGATTATCGGGGTTGCGATAAGAGAACCGACAGCTACGCCCGTCCTGGATCTGAGTACTATTACAACTGCAATTACATATGCGACTGATGCAGCACAGACTGCTATCAGAAGACCCAGATAGAGCTTGGGGCCCATAGCCTTGAACCCGGACAGCTGGAAACGCACGAAGATGGCACCTGCAGCCAGGGCTATGAACACGAGACCAAAGAGGATATCTACAGCCTTGAGTCCCTTGAACATTGAATAAACAAGTTTGGCCATACCGCTGTAGTGGGCACCGGTAAGGACTCTAATTCCGTTATAAAGATTAATGGCACATGATGCGAATAGCTGGAAATAGATAATAAACTTGAACCAGTTCATGCCAAGCTGCTGACCGTTCGGCCCGACAGTGGATGCGGGGACAGAACCACCCGCAGACTGCTGCTGCGGCTGCTGCGGCTGCTGGTACTGCGGTTGCTGATACTGAGGCTGCTGATACTGGGGTTGCTGATACTGCGGTTGTTGGTACTGCGGCTGCTGATACTGGGGCTGCTGATACTGTTGAGGCTGGGGCTGGGGCTGGGGCTGAGGTGCAGCAGCCGGCGTCAGCGGGCATCCGCACTCGGAACAGAATGCTGATCCTGCATCAACAATGGAATTACATTTGGGACAATTCATACATACCTCCTTAGGGCTTGATGGGTTCATTTTATCACATTTTATTTACAAATGAATAACGGGGGCTCTTCCCTCCGCTGCGGGCAAATAAAAACAGATCCCTGTATCAGCATGTTCTGCTTTGCGGGATCCGTCTGTAATTATTTCTTCTTCTCGCCTCTCCAGGTGATCCTTCCTCTGGACAGATCGTAAGGTGACAACTCCATTGTTACCTTATCTCCGGGCAGGATCTTGATGTAGTTCTGGCGGAGCTTGCCTGACAGATGTGCCAGGACGATGTGTCCGCTGTCAAGCTTTACCTTAAATGTTGCATTGGGTAATGCTTCGTCAACAATTCCGGCTACTTCGATTACATCCTCTTTTGACATTAAACATCCTCCTCATAAGTTGTCATAACAGGGCCTTCTTCTGTAATAAGTATTGTATTTTCATAATGAGCCGCAGGAAGGCCGTCACGGGTGACGATCGTCCATCCGTCATTAAGTTGCTCAATGTATCTCTTCCCCAGCGTGATCATCGGTT
This sequence comes from Oscillospiraceae bacterium, assembly GCA_902795955.1. Lineage (GTDB taxonomy): Bacteria > Bacillota > Clostridia > Saccharofermentanales > Saccharofermentanaceae > Saccharofermentans. Next base: position 166 of record CADBNJ010000295.1, on the reverse strand, counting down.
CGATGCAGATCGCCATTCCGGCCTTGAGTTTGCAGCCGTGTCCGGCCTTGCCGTAATTAAGGACCTCAGGATCCTGGTGAAGCGACGTTCCGATGCCGTGTCCGGTCAATTCACGGACAACACCGTAGCCGAAGCTCTCGCAGTACTCCTGGACGGCATGTCCGAT
>CADBNJ010000294.1 GCA_902795955.1 Oscillospiraceae bacterium | reverse complement strand
TCATTAAGCTAAGAAAAAGTTTTAAAAACTTTGAACCATCCTTGATCTCACCTGTGTCCTATGGACATAAAAGCTATACAGGCGGGAAGAATTGCTCAGCTTGTAAAGCAGAACTATAATCTATAGGACAGAGATTGGGGGAGGCAGTTATGCAGTACGATCCGGCAAAGACAGTTGAACTTATTAAGAAGTTCCAGGGCGGTGACAAAGAGGCGTTTAACGGGATATACGAGGGCACATACAGACTTGTATATAATGCGTGTTACGGAGTTCTCGGTAATGAGGACGATGCGCAGGATATTACACAGGATACTTTCATACAGATATATAAGAAGCTTGATACATTGCAGGATCCTTCGGCTTATGCCAAGTGGATGAAGCTTACCGCAACCAGGCTCGCGATCAATCACGTTACGCGTTCAGACAAGTTCGAGACTGTTGAGGACGATACTGTTCTCGATGTATACAGCAATGACTGGAGCGAGTTCGATTCGCTGCCCGATTCGTTCATCGAGGAAGAGGAACAGAGGCAGATCCTCGATGACATCCTCCGCAAGTCTCTGAGTGAAGTGCAGTATCAGACACTGTTCATGCACTTCTTTGATGAGATGAACATAGAGCAGATCGCCGATGCGATGAACTGTCCCTCCGGAACGGTCAAGACGAGACTGATGCATGCCAAGGATAAGATAAGGAAGCCGCTCGAAAAGTATTTCGATCCCGGCAAGGCAGTATATGCTGCTGTTCCGTTCCTCACGAGATTCTTTACTGCAAATGCCGTAAAGACCGGCATCCCGCCGATCGCAGTCCTCGGCATCCCCGGGGTCGCCGGAACGGCAGGTTTGGCGGGCGCCGAAGCGGGCGCCAAGGGCGGATTCCTGTCGACAGTGGCAGGCAAGGTTATTGCGGGAGTTGCGGCCCTTGCGGTCATCGGTGCGGCGGTGACGGTTGCGGTCGTTGTGAATAAGAAGGAAGAACCAAGGCAGAGTCCGGTTGTGACGGCTGAGACAAATGACAGTTCCGGCACTCAATCTTCGGATATTGCAAATAATACAAGTAATATTGGTTCTCAGATCAAAATGGGTTATTATGCCGATTCCAACCTGGAGTGGATAGTCTTGGATGAGAATGACAGCGAAGTGCTTTTGCTGTCCAAATATGCCATTGAACAGAAACCATATAATGATGAATTTGCGGATGTAACATGGGAAGAGTGTTCTTTGAGGCATTGGCTTAATGATGAATTCTATTCGACAGCATTCAACGACAGTGAGAAGAATTGTATTAAGATGACTACTGTCATAAATGGAGATAATCCTTTCAACGGTACTGAAGGAGGAAATGATACAGAAGACCGTGTATTCCTTTTGAGTATTGAAGAAGCTAACAGATATTTCGATTCAGACGAATCACGCATGGCGAAAGCAACGGAGCATGCAAAGACGAATGGAGTCGTGGTCTCAGTGGGTACCAGTGCCTGGTGGCTCAGGTCACCCGGTTGCGGTAAAAATGTTGCAGCTGCTGTTTACTCGGGAGGAAACATGGAGAAGCGGGGCAGTGATGTTGCCATTAAGACACTGGGCGTCCGCCCGGCAATGTGGGTAAGCAAAGAATGTTTATCTGATGCCGGGAACAGATCTGCGCAGCCTTCCGCGGATGCTCCTTCAGATGTTTTTTCAGATGTCAAAACAGGTTCGATCGTTACATTCGGTAATTATGCAGGTGAAGATATCTCGTGGATAGTGATAGATGAGAATGAGACAGGTATGATGCTGATGTCAGAAAAGATAATTGAAGGTAGAAAGTACAATACAGATTCCCGGAGTGTTACCTGGGAGACCTGCACATTAAGGAAATGGCTTAACGGGGAATTCTATGATACGGCCTTTAGTGACAGTGAGAAGGGCAAAATACAACTGACACAACTCCAAAATCCGGGCAATCCGAAATACAGTACAAATGGCGGAAATGATACCGGTGACTATGTGTTCCTGCTGAGCTATGAAGAGGCCAATTCCCTTCTTACTTCAATTGAAGAGCGCACTGCACGTGCAACCTCTCACGCCAAATCGAACGGGATAATATCTGCCGGTGATGACGACGGCATGTGTGAATGGTGGCTGAGGACACCCGGAGCTGATGGCAGGAAAGTTATTTTCGTTGACAGTTGCGGCGACATCTACGCGGAAGGCGTCGGTGTTCACGAATCCGCATATGGGGGTGTCCGCCCGGCTATGTGGGTAAGCAAGTAAGAATCCGGAAAAAAATTTTTCCCAAGAAATGGACCTTTCATCTATATCACTTGTCATATGGACGTAAACCGGTAAATACGGTCATAAATTATCAGACAAGAAAGGTTAGGATGAAGTTATGGATTATGATGCCCAGAGAAATATTGATTCGATCAATAAGCTTCAGGAAGGTTCAGTGGAAGCAGATACGGCTCAGGCCGCAGGTGCCAGTACAGGTAAAACGGCAGGCGCGCGAGGAGGCTTTCTGTCAACGGTCACGGGCAAGGTGGTTGCAGCGATCGCAGCTGTTGCGGTCGTTGCAGCGGCAGTGA
>CADBNJ010000293.1 GCA_902795955.1 Oscillospiraceae bacterium | reverse complement strand
TACAAAATAATAACCTTCGTCATCAGCATTAGCCTCGTGGATCTCACCTGACTGCTGGCTTCCGTTGGCACCTGTTGAGATAACCTCTACATTGTCACCGCTGGCATCGGTAGAATTACCGGAACAAGCAGTGAATACACTTACCATCATAGCTGTTGCAAGAGCAAGAGCTGCAATTCTTCTTAGTCTCATATTCATAACCTCCAAATAATGCTAGAGTTTGTTATCTTCTAACCCACGTGGTATTTTATCACATAGCGTGATATAGAACTTACTAAACAAAAAAGGCAAAATAACCTCAGTTTGTTGCACTTGTACCAAAACTGACCAGATGCCCGTACTTCTCTATCTCTGCATACTGGGTCTCGCGCATGCTGTTATAATCGCTTATCTTGGCGTTCCATACAGAGGCGTATTCGGGCACCTCCCTGTAATCATTCAGGGAATAATGTGATATGAGCCACTTACCGAGATAAGTTGAGAATTTCTCTGCACCCGTGATGTTAAGATGAAGTCCCGCATCGTATGTATCGACCGACATGTCAAGCCCTATGTCCTCATTGCCGATGTAATTAATGTATGGTATTTCCCTGCTGTCTGCGAACTCCTGAAGCCGGCTGTCCCACTGTTCATACCAGAAAGGATACTCAATGGGAGCCTTGATCAGCACCAGCCCGATCCCGTTCTCTTTGCAGAGATCCGCTATCCTTCCGAGATAATCCCACGCGTTTGCTCCGAAATCGGCATTAACCAGAGGCGTCTTTTGGGGGAATCCCGTATATGGTCTTACATCACAGCGCATATAATAACCGTTGTGAGACACCTTATCCTTGCTGAAGAAATGCACAAAGTCATCTTCTGTCAGTTCGTTCCATCTGTAGTGGAATCTCAGGATCGGGAAAACATAATCGATAAAATGCTCTTCGGGCGTCATTGATGCCTTGATCGCCTCCACCTTGACAGGCGACCATCTCATGCCGTCCAGAGTCATCCTGTTGTATTCCTCGGTCCTGGGATGGTCGAACTGCATTGAATGAACGCTTAATATAACGACCTTGGGCGTCTCATACCTCAATGTGTCCTTAAGCAGATAGTACGACTGCCAGATATACTGTTCGGCCGATCCCCTGATGTAGGACGATATGCCGTAATCCCGGTACATCCTGACGGGAGAGATGTTCTCAAACACCTCACAGTCACCCAGGATCAGTACGTCGTGAGGTTCTTTGTTATCGTAATACTCCTCGATCATCGACCCTTCGACAACGCCTGTCTGATATTTGGGCATGAGGAGTCTCTGAACAGCGGCAAAAAAGAGTACAGCCGTCACGACGCCCGCGAGGATCAGTAGAAATGTACGCAACTTGCTCTTTCTGCCCATATTACCGGTCATCAGTACTCTACCGTTGCCTTGGTGTAGTTGATCCTGTCCTGAACTGACTCAGTAGCCGAAGCAGGATACTTGCTGTGATCGAACCTGAAGCCGTTATATCCGCCTCCGGTAAAGGCAGCCAGCTCTTTGTCAGTAAGCATAAACACATAACTGCGGTAATTATGCCTTGGTGTACTGTCGCAATGGTACCACTCACCGTCTATCTTAATGAGGTTCCAGTAATGTCTTTGCCAAGTGAAAGGATACCTCTTCACGATCATGTTCTCGATTCCGCAGCACTCGAACATGGCTCTGTTGACCATGGCGAAAGTATAGCATGTTCCCTGTCTCTTGGTGAATCCGTCATATGCCGCCCTCGTCCATGATGATGTGTCGGTCTTTGTGATGTAGTGAACATTATACCTGCTCCAGCGGACGATCTTGAGAGCCTTCTCCATATCTGTCATATCAGGTTCGATTATCGTATTGAGGATCTTCTGAGCCTCACCGTAGACTGTCTCAGGTTCTATATATGAATCCGGCTTGACCTTCAGTGTGAGCGATATCTCCTCTGAAGAACTGTTGCCGGCATCATCAGTTGCAACGTATGTAACGGTATATGTCCCGGCCACCTTCATATTGACCGCCGAGTTATCGATAACAAGCTCGGGATGTACAGCGTAGTCATCCGTTACCGTAACACCGTCTCTGTATCTGATCGTGTCGCCTATGAAAGCGGTAATGTTCCTGGTACCCGTGATAACGGGAGGCGTATCATCCTTAATAATACGGAAAGGAACATCCACAAGGCTTATATTGCCCGACAGATCTTCAAGCTTAAGCTGAACGATGGATGTATTTGTGCGTGTCATGTCAGGCTCGGTGAGATACTCAACCATTACAGGCTGCTGGATGTCCATGATATCTTTGACACATTCCGATGCCTCGGGGATCTCCTCATCGGAAAAAAGGTTCTGGGGAACTACTTCGCATGTGGGAGCAATGGTATCTGCAACCGTAAGCTTAACGGGAGTGGTAACATTCATTACCGTTATCTCAAAATTGACATCCTGCGGAATTCTCGTATCGACCTGTGACAGATCGACGGAATACTCTGCCTCATCAGTATAGATCAGGTCTTCCTTCAGGAAATCCCTCGGATTGACCTTCTCTCCGCACTCTATGGTAACGTGAGATACAACATTCTCAGCCTGCATTCTCCTGAGGCCGATCTGCACGGCAACCACGGTGATGACGGCAATGAGAGTCAGAACCCCCATAACCTTGACTGCAGTGCTGATGGGCTGGGATCTGCCCCTGCTGCTCTTTGCGGAACTGCGGCTTACAGAACGGTCCGAACGCTTCAGACGGATCGAACGGCTTGAACGGCTTGAAGAATTCGCGGCTCTGCGCTCCGGTGAATAATACTTTACAGCATCATTATCGGGAGCGATATGACCGGTCACTTTATATCTTGAAGCTGTGTGTTCTGTAGAAGTCAATACGGTTGTCTCCTTGCATTAATATCCAACATAAGATTTTATCACCCTGATGATGAGTTCGTTGTTCATAAATCCGCTAAATTTTGAACTGTATGCGGTTGCCTTTTTGGAAACTTGTGTATAAATTAATATTAATATGGAGTTCAAGTACCCTCAGTATTCACATTGCACACTCTGTCCGCGGGAATGCGGTGCGGACAGGAATTCGGGACAGAAAGGCTTCTGCAAAATGCCCCCGGTTCCGGTTGTCAACCTGTATAAGCTGCATTTCGGAGAGGAACCCTGCATAAGCGGGACAAGAGGATCCGGGACCGTGTTTTTTGAGGGATGTGATCTGGGATGCAGATTCTGCCAGAATTATAAGATATCGAACGGAGCCACCGGCAAGGGACGGATGTGTGCGGCGGATGAACTCGCCGGAATATACATGGAACTTCAGGCGCAGGATGCTCATAACATAAATCTGGTAACGCCGATGCATTTCGCGCCGGCTGTGGCAGACAGCATCAGGAGAGCCAAGGCCTCCGGACTTACAATTCCCGCAGCGCTCAACATATCAGGTTATGACAAGGCGGATACACTGGCATTATTTGAAGGAGCCGCAGATATATTCCTCACTGATTTCAAATTCTATTCACCTGAACTGTCAGAGGCAGTATGCGGAGTCAGTGACTACAGGGAGGCTGCAACCGCGGCTCTGGACACGATGGCCGGCATGGCGGGCAAGCCGGTCTTCGGAGCGGACGGAATGCTCGTAAGCGGAGTCATCGTCAGGCATCTGATGCTTCCGGGGCATCTTTTTGACACGAAGAAGATCCTCGATCTTCTGCTGGACAGATATGGTGACAGGATCATCATCAGCCTGATGAACCAGTACACCCCGACGGAACCGGCAATCCGTCTTTGCGGGCAAAATAAACTCCCGGCGGAATTCGCCGGGAGAGTCAATAAAGACCATTACAATGCAATGTGCGACTACCTGTCGCTGTCCGGTCACCCCTGCTGCTACATGCAGACGGAAGACGCTTCGGGGGAAGACTGGATCCCCGGATTCAGATACTGATCACAGATTCCTGTCGATCATCTGAGCGAGCTGGACCTTGGGAACAAATCCGACGGATTCATCCACGATCTGACCGCCTTTGAAGAGCTTGACTGCAGGAATACTGCTTATATTGCTCTCAATGGCAAGATCCGTGTTCTCGTCGGTATTGCACTTGCATACCTTGATCCTGCCCTCATATTCCTCCGCGATCTGTGATATGACGGGACCGAGCATCTTGCACGGACCGCACCAGGGAGCCCAGAAATCCACCAGTACGGGGATATCCGAATTCAAAACTTCACTCTCAAAATTCTCGCCTGTGATAATGACTTCTGCCATAGTTGTTTCCTCCTGCCAATTTATGGATTTGTGCACGCTCCGCTTGCATCGAAGCTGTATTCCTTACCGTCTATTACGCGTGAACAGGAAGAGAGCATTGCCCCGTCCTCTTCCATGTAATACCACTTCTTCCCTGACTTGACCCATCCGGTCTTCATAACGCCTCCGGATGTCAGATAATAATATACGCCGTCCAGCTTGAGCCAGCCTGTTGCCATGGCCCCGCCGTCCTTGAAATAATATCTGGCTCCTCCGATATCCTGCCAGCCCGTCAGCATCCTTCCTTCGCCGTCAAAGTAATACCATACCTTGCCAAGCTTAAGCCAGCCTGTAGCGGCCTCTCCGCCGGACTTGAAGTAATACCATACGCCGTCAGTCTGCTGCCATCCGGTCTTCATCGCTCCGCCGGCATTGAAGAAATAGTACTTGCCGCCTATCAGCGTAACACCCGTAGCCATGACACCGCTGTCATCCATGTAGTACCAGGTGCTGCCGCTCTTGAACCATCCGGTCTTCATCGCTCCGGATGACTCGAAGAAATACCAGGCTCCTTCTATACTCTTCCATCCGGTGACCATCGCCCCATCGTCATCAAAGAAGTACATGACGCCGCCGATCTTATTGAAACCGGTGCAGCATATGTCGTTCTCATCGACATAGTACCACTTGCCGCCTCTCTTCTCCCAGTGATCCGACAGTGTCAGTTTGTTCTGTGAGATGTATGTATAATCGTTCTTGTAGATGTAATAGAACAGATATGGCCCCGACACATCGATGCCGTAGATCGATCCGTCGCTTTTTGTATAAGTGAACAGCAGAGAAGCCGAACCGTCTGAGCTGATCCTGTATATCTTCTTTGCCGTCGAGACAAATATCCCGCCCTTGCCGTCATACGTCAGCGAAGCATTGGAAAAACTCTCCGGGATCACGGCAAAATTACCCTTGCTGCCGGAATTGAAATTATAGTACTTCAACGTAGTTGAGCCCTTGTCAAGGAAGCACCATTTATGCGAGCTGACAGGGATGATCCTTGCAATCGTTCCCGACCAGAATGCTCCTGAATCATATTTGGTGTCCGTACCGTATCCCGGGTCACTGTCGAAAGAATCGATCAGCCAGTCATTGCTGTAATGCTTATTATTCTTCATCTTGCTGTGACTGATCAGGAAGTAGTCATGTCCGCAGTAACCCGGATAAAGATCCTTGCCGTTCTTCATCGGATCGTCGTAGGTGCAGTCGATGTAATAATACTTGCCGTCAGCGATGACCATGTTCCATGCATGAGACAGCTGCTTGCTGGTGATCAGATATGAGTCTACTCCTGCCAGCCTTGCCAGGTAGTCAAACGTCAGGGAATAGCCCTGACAGACGCATGAATTGCCGATAAGGCAGCTGTAGGCATCGTAGTGATACGTGCTCTCGGATCCCTCATCGTAGCCGCAGTGGGTATCCAGATAATCATGAATGTAAAGCACCTTCTCCACATCCGTCCACGACGGGTCGATCAGGCTGACTATCTCATTGACCTTACTGTTGAATGCGGCCTTCATCGAAGTATTCATATTGGGGAGTGACTTCATCGTGATGGATGTTACCTTGTTCGGAGCCGACTCCTTCCATCCGTAACTGAACTGGGAAGAGAGGAAAAAGAATTCGCCGTGCGTGTTGATAAAAGAAGTATATACTGCCTTGACATTATCAGGAGTAACCCCGAGTCCTGCAACGCTTACCTTGATCGAGCTCTCTCCGTTCCACTTGGCGGCTGAATTAGACAAAACTGCAAACACGGCATTCTTGTCCAGAGGATCTGCCGCCCCGAAAAGCGCAGCCGATGAAGAAGCAGACGCTTCACCGTCATCACCGCTTCTCCTGCTGACCGGACCGGTGACGGCAGATACATCTTCAAGCGAAGGTATCGCGCCTTCCTGAAGCACGGAATCAGACGCATCAACATCACCGGTAAGCTCCCTGTCGCTGCCGTCAGCATAAACAGACCCGCCTGCAAACAGACACATTACCAATACCGTGAATATAATCTTCCATCCGCCGCGTCCGCGCATAATACACCTTCCCGCCTGGTTCTTTTGAGATATTATATCACATATACAGACGTCAATCTTTACCTAAAGTGAGGTATTTCTGCGTATTCCTGCATTCCTTTGAGCAAGCAAGCGTAAACATACACCGGCGGTTTTTGCACACCGTCAATAGCTTGTTTGCGACTGAATGCAGGAAAATCTCCTGTTACCGATTGAGTGCTCTCTTC
>CADBNJ010000292.1 GCA_902795955.1 Oscillospiraceae bacterium | reverse complement strand
TCGCGCCCGATCCTGCAAAGTCTGTCATAGAACATAAGCCCGTCAGCGCCGCCCCGCAGAGCAAGCTCCGGTTCGTATCTGACGCTTAAGGGAAGCTCCTCCATCTCATCATCAGTTACATACGGCGGATTGGAAGTAATAACATCAAACATGCGGTCAGAGGGCAGGTCATCCTTCAGAATGTCCGCCTTCAACACAGAGGCTTCTGTCCTGCAGACGGATAGATTAGATCTGCAGCAGTTGAGAGCCTCGTCAGACACGTCAACAAGGAGAAGACCGCATTCTCTGCCTGCCCTGACCAACGCATTTGCAGTCGATATCCCGATGCATCCTGTCCCCGTGCAGAGGTCGGCAAGATTCACCTTCCGAGATGAAATACACGGACATAAACGCGTCACATCGCCCATTGGCTGATCAAGCGCACCGCAAAGCATCAGAGCCGCATCGACTGCGAGCTCCGAGTCAGGGCGCGGTATAAGCACGCCCTCAGTAATCTTATAGCGTTCGTAGTAGAAATCGGCAAAGCCCTCCGCATATGCGGAAGGATATTCCTTACCACACATCGTCCGTGTTATTCTCGGGAATGACGGCCATCATTGAAGCGATAGCGACCTCGCATATCTTCGCGTCAGGCTCGTCAGTCGTGAAATTCTGAAGCCAGAGTCCGGGCTTGGACAGGAATCTGCAGAAGGGATTCTTGTCGTGACGGCCAACGAATCTCAGGATCTCAAATGATATGCCACAGATGATCGGCACGAGGATAACTCTAAGGAGCACGTTGATGAGCATGCTGTGCTCGCCGATCACTATGCCCGCCAGAGTATATATCAGGATCGATATTGCCATTACGATAAACATGAACGCCGTGCCGCACCTGGGGTGGAATCTCGGGAACTTCATGACGTTCTCGGGAGTCAGAGGCATTCCGGCCTCATAGCACGCGATCGTCTTATGTTCGGCGCCGTGGTATCTCCACACGCGGTTGACATCTTCGAGCTTCGACGCGAAAACAAGGTACAGGAAGAAGAACATGATCCTCAGGAACCCTTCGATCAGGTTAAGCAGAACGCTCATCCCCACTGTGTTATACGCCTCATCGACAATATACTTGGACACGATATCCACGATGACCTTCGGAAGAAGGAGGAATATGCCGATGCTGAGGATTATTCCGAGGCATGCGGACAGCGTGATCAGAAGATTATAATGCTTCTCAAAGTATCTCTCCAGAAATGATTTCTTCTCTTCTTCGCCTTCCTTCTTCTCCTCTTCCGGCCTGCCTTCCTCAGACAGATCGGCTGACTTCATGAGCGCGCCCGTTCCCTTGACGAGCATCTTATAGAATCTTATACATCCCCTTATGAACGGGACCGTCTCGAAATAAGTGACCTTCTCGGTCTGCGGAAGCTCCTCGACGTGGATGGTTCCGTCACCCTTCCTGACAGCGATACATGTACGCTTGGGACCAACCATCATAACGCCTTCGATCAGTGCCTGACCTCCGATCGTTGTCTTCTTGATCTCCGGCATATCACAGGTGATCTTCGCCGGTTTCTTATTCTTATCCTTATCCTTTGCCATTACATACTCCTGACTTTGTAAACAATTCACTTTCAACCAACAATTATACACTATCTCAGGTTACAATTATATTATAATTGTGGCAAAGGAGGCGTGTTATGCAGTACAGGAAAGGTTTCTCGATGCTGGGCTACGGATGCATGCGCTTTACGACGAAGGGCGGAAGCATCGACTATGATAAGGCCGCTTCGGAACTGAAGCGCGCATATGATCTGGGCATCAATTATTTCGATACGGCGTATATATATCCCGGAAGCGAGGAAGTGCTCGGAAGATTCGTCGAAGAGAATAACCTCCGAAGCAAGATCAAGATAACGACCAAGCTCCCGCAGTACCTTATAAGGAACCGCGCAGGTCTCGACAAGTACCTCAACGAAGAATTAAGGCGCCTCAGGACTGACTATCTTGATAATTATCTCATGCATCACATGACGGATTACGCACAGTGGGAGAAATTGCTGTCCCTCGGCATCACCGACTGGATCGCGGAGAATAAAGCAGCCGGGATCATCCGTAATGTAGGATTCTCCTTTCACGGCAGTACGGACATGTTCCTCAAGATCCTCAATGCGTATGACTGGGATCTTTGCCTGATCCAGTATAACTACATGGATGAAGTGAGTCAGGCGGGACGCGCAGGCGTTGAGGCAGCGGCGGCAAAGGGCATTCCGCTCTTCATCATGGAGCCTCTCCGCGGCGGCAAATTAGTCGATCTCCTCCCTGCCAAAGCAAAGCAGGAGATCGCCTCCGATCCTCACGGGTGGACCCCGGCGGAGTGGGCTTTCAGATGGCTTTGGAACCAGCCGGAGATCACGTGCGTACTGTCAGGCATGAACTCGATAGACATGATCGAAGAGAACTGCCGTATCGCCTCTTCCGCTCAGGCAGGAGCTTTCGGTGAGGCAGAATTCGGCATGATCGACAAGATCCGCGGGATCATAAACGAGAACACAAAAGTCCCCTGCACCGGCTGCAAATACTGCATGCCGTGTCCGAAGGGCGTTGACATCCCCTCGATCTTCTCCTGCTACAATCACATGTATTCCGAGAACAAAGGCTCCGGACGCAAGGAATTCTTCCAGACCGTTGCTCTCCGCCGCGAGCCTGCCCTGCCCTCGCAGTGCGTGGAGTGCGGCAAGTGCGAGGCTCATTGTCCGCAGTCGATAGAGATACGCAGGAAGCTCAAGGAAGCAGACAAGAAGCTTAGACCGTGGTATTACAAGGCTGCCATTCCGATTGCCAGAAGATTTATGATCGGCAAGAAGAGGAATTGAACGCAATAGAATGCCTATAAGCACATAAACCTCCGGAATCCTTCAGATCCCGGAGGTTTATTCTTAATACCTTTGACCGTGCTCAGCCTGCGATGGGACCCTCGTTAGACTCCTGAACAGGCTTGTCGCTTGTTGATATCACATCATCAGCGTCAAATGTGATCACTTCCAATTCAACCGATTCATATGCTGATCTCATATACTGTCTCCTTAATTCTCTTTACCGAACGCATATAAGTATACCATAGCTTTCATAAATGTCTCGTCTCCATCGACCGTCTTCTTCATGTAAGTCACGGGATTGTAATTGTCTATGACGGCGAGATTGCGCTCAGCAGGATCACCTTCAAAGAGATATACATCATAATCCGCATAAGTGCAGTCTCCCATGTTCACGGGAACCCTTACGTAGAGGAACTTACCTGTTGTATCACATCCGGTCTCGTATTCAGCGGCACCGGGATTGTCGGCTACATTCCTGCTGTATGCCTTGTAGTCGGCAATGTCAAATGACGACGGATCAGTGATCTTGAAGTAATACTTCATGTAGAGCTTCTCCTTCATGACCAGTGAAGCACCGTAGTATTCCACTGCCGTTAAGCGGGAATCGACAGTGGGTTCCGGAGCCTCTTTCTTGATATTGTCTACCTGCGTATTGACGAATCCGGAAGCTCCGTTAAAGTAGATACCCATTATAAGGGGATCAACATATTCGGCCATGTCTTTATTGGCAAGGTCGTCTGTCCTGTAACCGAAGTAATTCTGCAGATTTGAACCGTACTCAAGCAGGAATAGAAGATCCCGGCTCTTTGTCCTGCCATATGCTGCTTTGATGTAATCACGGACAGTAAAATCGTCCTTTGTTATCAAAGTCTCTCCGTTATACATAAACTCTGCTTTGACAGGAGCAGTGAGCTGTGTAGCATAGACATTGAACCTGAAGAAGCAGTACTCCTCACCCTCGACAGTCTCCACATTTGAAGCATCGAAAGGCACTTCTACCGGCTCCTCGCCATCCATGGTAAAGACGACCTTTGTCTTTGAAGCATCCCTCATTGCTGCAGGGATAGTGTAATAGAACTTAACTCCGATATCATCCGTTACCGTTGCAGCATAACCTTCCAGCTCAGGTCCTGAAACAGGATCCTTCAAAGGGATCAGTTTACAGTTGCAGAACTCATCGCCGTCGGTGTAGGTTCCGATGATACAGTCGATATCATCTGTTTTAAAAGCTTTCTCAAAAGTGATCGAACCGTCAGCACTTATTGTGAGATCACCGAAGTTGTACTTATCACTTTCAGAAGTCCAGCTGACAGTAACATCTTCAAAATAAGAGGATGCACCGTTAATATCCAACTCACCTCCGCTGAAAGCTGCAGTACCAGAAGAACGAAGAACGGAAGGAGGAGCGTCAAAAGGTCCTCCGACACTGAGGTAACCACCCTCCTGTATCAATGTGTTGTTAACTTCAATATCGCACAGGGTGCTGATTACTTGTCCACCCTTTATCGTGAGGCTATCAGTTTTGAGGCCTGTTCCGCCGCCCGCTGTGCATTCAAAGAAGGCCTTCCCGCCGACAAACGTAACAGAAGATGCGTTGCCCATCAACGCCTGCGACCCTGCATGATAGACGGTCACATCGAGAACACCGGTACCTTCCGTCTGACCATAGAACGTAACGTTCCTGTTATTGCAATTGATAAGTCTTCCTGATTGACCGCTGACACTCAGGGTCTTGCCGTCTGCAAGGATGATCTTGGCATCACCTTTTATCGTCAGTTGTCCGAGACCAAGTGTGCCATGTTCTCCACCGACTACATACCAGCCGTCTGACACCGTCACGCCGGCATCTATCTCAAAAGCATCAACATACTGAGTCTCGCCGTTCTCATCAACATAAGGAACGTTATATTTAACTCCGGGAGGGGTAAGCTTCTTACCGTTGATCGTGGACACATCAGAAATATCACCGCTGATCTCAACACCGTCACACATAAAGGATTTGTTCAGGTATACTGTTTTGGAATTATCATAAGTTCTAAATTCAAAACTGTCAGATGGCCTGTTCCATGACAGATATACGTTTTTGGCTTCAAGTGCACCAATGGGTGCATTTACCTGTCCGGAATAGTATTCGAGATCACCTATAGTGCAGGTTCCCCAATTACAGATATTAATTCTGCCGCCTGCTATTACCAGTTTGCCGCCATTAGTATAGATCGGTTTCGCTAATTCGTGGAAGATCACCCAAGAACCTGTTCCGTCCTGCTGTCCGAAGATCCTGAGAGTGTTGTTAGGGCTGTAATAACCGATTCCGTTAGCCATGATCGGATGGTCCTCTCTACCCATCGTAAGAGAAGCACCGTCAGCAAGTATCAGGTCAACACCTCCCTTAATCGTGAATCCGTGAACGATCTCAATATTACCGAGCACTACATATGTGCCGTCATAAAGTACCGACTCCTGTCCGGTAATGATTGTCGCACCGAAGGCTTCCTGCTCTTTGCCGTTAATGTCTATATACTTGACGTCAGTCCTGGCAGGGATCAGTGTCTTGCCGGATATATCTGTCATTTCGCATTCCCCGGAGAAGAACTCTGATCTGTCCTCTGTCATGAATGCCTTGAGGAAGTCTATTTGCGAGCCGATGCTGCTCCCGTGTGTCAGAGTAAATACGGTGTTGGCATCATCCGACCAGTCAACACTGATCCCGCCTTTGGCCGAACACTTGCCACCGCTGAGGTTTACTGTTCCGCCGCTGATATTAACGGCGCCATTTGTAAATATGGAATAGTCAGATAAGTCGCCTGTTGATGTGCATGTTAACGAGGACTCATCATCACGGATATTAACGTTGATATCATATTCAGAGCCTGAACAGAACATGGCATCGCCGCCCTTTATTGCGAGGGTACCTTTACTCATATTAAACTGGGGATCGTCACCCGCGCTCCGGCCGACAAATGCGATCGCCGTTGAATCAAGCGTGACACTACCGCCGTACATGCCAAAGCCCTTACCGTCGAAAGCAGGAGCATTCGCACCTTCAGTATAGACATTCATTGCACCTGTGCTCTTGCAGGCAGAGTAGATCCTCAAATTGCTGGTGGCAGTCTCTTCCTGAACAATATAGAGACCCTTGCCCTGTATTCTGTTGTCAGGCGTACCGATATTAAGCGTGTATCCGCCCTGGAGAATGATACTTACCGTACCGTCAGTATGCTCTTTGTTATCCCTCAACTTGATGCCGTGATCAAATGTCACATCTTCATTTATCATGTAAAAGCCCGGCGCCAG
This sequence comes from Oscillospiraceae bacterium, assembly GCA_902795955.1. Taxonomy (GTDB): domain Bacteria; phylum Bacillota; class Clostridia; order Saccharofermentanales; family Saccharofermentanaceae; genus Saccharofermentans. Next base: position 1,327 of record CADBNJ010000292.1, on the reverse strand, counting down.
TTCAGTCTCATCACCTGTCAGGATAACAGGGAAAGCAGACTGCTTAACTCCGTTCTCATCGAAATACTCAATGCAGTAACCGTCTACGTGGAGTTCCTTGCCTGACAGTTCTTTGCAGTCATCATCAGAAAGCGTTCCTGTCTTCCCGCCGATCATCTTGCCTTCTCCGACCGAGACAGTGTAAGAACCGATCTTTGTAAAAGGCGCAGCAGTAAGACTCGACTCCTCATCATCAAAATCAAGAAGCACATCGCCTCCGAATGTATAAGGTGCTTTGATATCCGTCTTACCGCCATGGAATGTGGTGAGGGAGCTCAATCTGTTCAGATGAATACCTTCGTTGGTGCTCGTAATGCTGATTGTTCCGCCATAAATATCAACAGATTCGAGTGCTGACAGACCGTTTGTTGACCATCCGTCACCGCCTTCTGCCAACACGGTGAGATTACCGCCGTTGATCGTCACGGCACCTCTGGATTGAATAGCGTCACAACCGCTCCGGGTAACAGCAGATGCGTTAACATTGCCGCCGTTCATCTCAAAGTCTTTGACATCCACGGCAGTGTATTCACCATAGAGCTTCAGCGCACCTGAATTATCGCTCTGTCCGAAGATGGCGAGATCATAACTGCGTCCGTAAATGCAGGCCAGCTTCTGTGAAGCAGTATCAGTAATCGTGACTGACACACCGTCGGCAAGGATGAGCGTAACATCTCCGGTCAGGACTAACTTCGAGTTGTACTCCAGATCGCTTTGTGCGATATACCATCCTCCGGCCAGCTCTGTCTCACTTCCGTCGAGCACTGTCGCCTCGTGAGTCTTTGGCGTACCGTCAGCCTCTGTATATGACGCCTGTACCGTTGTACTGCCGTAGACATCAGCCTCGGAATCAGCTTCTTCCTCAGGTTCAGCTTCTTCAACGTCTGCGGGATCATCCGCGGGTTCTTCCTGAACAGTTTGTTCCTGCTCCTGCTCTTCTCCGCCTTCTACTTCCGTTGCACCGACGAATGACGGAACCATTCCGACCACCATCGCAACGCTCAGGACCGAAGCAATTATCTTCTTACTCTTCATAACAGGCCCCCCTTTTATTAATGTGCTTAATTATGATCCGTTATTCGCGAACCATTCATTGTACCACTGCGGCTCGAAATATCAACCACTATTTTATCATCTATTCCGGGACAAAAAAATACCCCCTCCCGACTTAACCGCAAACGGCATCCGGGAGAGGGCATAAGTTGTTTATCCTATGTATTTCCTGATATTGCTCAGATTAGCGTATGTATCGTACTTGTCGCCGTTGGGGACAACGAGTGTAGGAGCC
>CADBNJ010000291.1 GCA_902795955.1 Oscillospiraceae bacterium | reverse complement strand
GTCTGCGTGCGCAGTAATTCTGTTCCGGTAGATTTTTTACAGGAACGTTTACTCTGCGCTCGCAGTAACTCTGTTCCGGTATTTTTTTTACAGGAACATTTACTCTGCGCTCGCAGTAACTCTGTTCCGGTAATTTTTTATTATTAAAATCTTGCGGAAACAAGTTTGATGGTCACTCCGGGTATTCCCGGGAGACTTGACTCACCGGTAATAAAGCCCGCAGAACTCACGTTCCACGGGCTTTGTTATCTCATTTAATAATGCTTATCAGACTAATCCGGGTGCTACATTACCTGTAATGTTCAGATCACCGCCAAGGACCGGACCGCCGTCCTGTCCGTCTGTTCCGCCTGATTCGTATATCTTCTCGAATTCAGGTCCGTCAACGGTATTCTTCTCGATAAGCCTCTCAGCCAGAGCCTTAACGATCGCACTCTTATCCTTGAGGATCTGCTTGGTCTCCTCGTAGCACTTATCGATGATGTTCTTGATCTCCTCATCGATCGCCGCTGCAGTACTGTCTGAGTAGCTCTGCACCTGTCCGAAAGAATAGCCGAGGAATACCTCGTCATTATCCTCACCGAACACGAGATTCCTGAACTTCTCGGACAGACCGTACCTCTTGATCATGTTCTTGGCAATGCGGTTGCACTGCTGCAGATCTGATGCGGCACCTGTGCTGACCTCACCGAGGAACAGCTCTTCTGCGGCTCTTCCGCCGAGACTCATCTTGATCGTGTCAAGGAGCATCTTCTCAGTATAGAAATCCGTATCCTCGATCGGCTTATATGCCGTATATCCGCCTGCACCGCCGGCAGGTATTATCGTAACCCTGTCAACCTTCTGGAAATCAGATGTTGCCTTGAGAACCACAGCGTGACCTGCTTCATGATAAGCCGTGAGCTTCTTGACTTTGTCGGTCAGCTTCTTCGACTTCTTCTCGGGACCCATCTGAACGCGGAATGTCGCATCAGTGATCTCGAGCATCGTAACTTTCTCAAGATTCTTACGTGCCGCAAGGAGAGCTGCCTCATTAAGAAGGTTCTCGAGGTCGGCACCCGTAAATCCTACCGTGGACAAAGCTATCTCATGGAGATCGACATCATCTGCCAGCTTCTTATTGCGTGCGTGGATCTTAAGGATCTCCTCACGTCCGTTGGCATCAGGCATGTTGACCATGATCCTTCTGTCGAATCTTCCGGGTCTCAGAAGAGCAGGATCCAATACATCTACACGGTTGGTAGCGGCGATTACTATGACATTCTGATTGGGAGAGAATCCGTCCATCTCAACGAGGATCTGGTTCAGTGTCTGCTCTCTCTCGTCCTGTCCGCCGCCAAGACCTGCGCCTCTCTTACGTCCTACGGCATCGATCTCATCGATAAATACAACGCTGGGAGCTTCCTTCTTGGCATCGGCAAAGAGGCTTCTTACACGCGAAGCACCTACACCTACGAGCATCTCAACAAAGTCAGAACCTGAGATATAGAAGAACTTGACTCCTGCCTCGCCTGCAACAGCCCTTGCCAGAAGGGTCTTACCTGTTCCCGGAGGCCCGTAGAGCAGAACGCCCTTGGGGATCTTGGCTCCGAGCGCCTGATACTTCGCAGGATACTTAAGGAAATCAACGACTTCCGCAAGCTCCTCCTTCTCTTCGTCGGCACCTGCCACATCGCCGAAGCCGACCTTGATATCGTTCGGATTGGACAGTCTCGCCCTGTTATTGCCGAAGCTGAAAACACTGTTGCTGTCCTTCGCTGTTCGCGACAGGCTCATGAATACCATGACTACTATGACGAGCGTCGCCACGAAGAACGCAATATTGATAAGCGTTCCCCAATCGAAAGGTTCAGTATAGTCATAATTCTTGATCTTGCCCTGAACCTTTGCCGTCTCGAGCTTATTGACGAGATCGTCCACATACTCGGAAGGGATCTGCTGGACCAGCTCCTTGCTGACCGAGCTGCCCTGCTCCTTGTAGACGACCGTAACCGTCGTCCCGTTCACCGTGACGTCGGACACATCATACTTGTCGCTGTTGATAAAGCCCATAACATCCGAGAGAGTAGTCGACTCTCTGTTGCCATAGTTATTACCGAATACCATTACCGAGAAGGCAACCAAAATAGTAAGCAGGAGCGCATAGAATATAAATCCGCCCCCCGGTCTGTAAGACACATTGCCTTTGTTATTGCCTGGTTGTTCTGCCATCTGCTACCTCACAATCCTTACGTCTTTGTAGTTCCTGAACCTTCCGTCGAGGTCCAGTCCGTATCCGACGATGAACTCGTCGGGAATAACGATGCCGCAATAATCCGGCACCAGGTCATTGACTCTCCTGTCGGGCTTATCGAAAGCCGCACAGAGCTTCACTGACTTTGCCCCTCTCTCATAAAGAACTCTCTTCAGCAGTTCCAGAGTGCGTCCCGTATCGATTATATCCTCGACTACGAGAACGTCCTTACCGTTAACGTCAACTGTCAGGTCCTTCCTGATCTTAAGCTCGCCAGTCGACTCAGTGCCGACATAGCTTGATACCTGCATAAAATCAACATTGACCGTCATGTTAAGGCGTCTTGTCAGATCTGCCGTAAATATGTAAGCTCCCGTCAGGATCCCGATGACGATAAGCTCTTTGCCTTCGTAATCACGGTTAATGCGCGAAGAGACATCTTCGAGCATCTTACCGATCTGCTCTTCAGTGATCATCACTTCAGAAGTATCAACCGCCATAACATCATACCTCGTCAAACCTGATCTCCAGGATCTTACCGCAGGAAGACGCACAGCGTTCCCTGGATAATCTGCTCACAAATCCTCTTCCGTGTCCCGCCCCGGGGATAAAGCATACGGTGTCACCGATCATGACTCCCGTAACCTTACTCCTGACCTGCCCCGGCACCTTCAGATCGGTAAGCAGACGGCTTATCTGCTTGGACCCCGATCCGCCTGCCTTGGCAAACTTCAGACTTCCCAGGTCATTCCTGACCACGATATCTCCTGATATCATATCTGTCGGGCAAAACCACGATTTATCATTATACTCCAATTCATCACAATTCTCAATTATCCGTGCCCTTATTTGAATACCTGAATTAGGTATTTTTGCAGTAAATCCGTCCTTCAATTCATCCGGACCGATCTTTATGTCAATTCTTTGGTCTGAGAGGACAAAACCCATCCCGGAAACAATGGCGGTCATCAGTGCATCCATTCTCTCACTCTTGACAAATCCGAACAGTCCGGTCCTCTTAAAGCACGCTATTCCCCACGGCATTGCCGCCGTCACCGGGACATCCGACTCCAGCACATCTTCGGCACTTCTCAGGTTCACGTACTCAAAATCCTTGAGCGTCCCTGCCACATACAGGAACAGATGCCTTATCACACGGGATCTTACCGCCTCGTGACACTCACGGAGGCCTGCCGCATCAAGAACAACATCCCTGCCCAGACTGATCTTCAGCCTGTCGAAAGCCTTATATGTCTCAGATGCAATATAATCCGAATCGACCGCCAGAAGACCCGATGTATCTCTGATCGCCTGCTCCGGATCCTTGACTGACACCTTGGCGATCTGAGGGATTATCATGTTCCGCCAGATATTGCGGGTGTGGTCGAGTTCCCCGTTTGTCTTGTCGATACAGTATCTGCTCTCTCCGAGATAATCCGTTATCTCCTGCTTTGTCACGCAAAGGAATGGTCTTATTATGTCACCTGTCTTCGCCTTGATCCCGGTAAGCCCTTCAAGTCCCGACCCCCTGAAAAGGTTCATCAGGAATGTCTCGGCAAGATCATCACCGTGATGCGCCGTAGCGGTCACATATCTGCCGCCTTCCTCCTCCAGTTCCTCCCTGAATTCCTCATAGGCACGGTACCGTATTATCCTCCCGGCCTCTTCAATTGTCCTTCCCATCCTGCCGGCTTCATAAGACACGTCGGCCGTCACACATTTGAGCAATATACCTTCTTCCCCGCAGAGCTTCCTTACGAAAGCCTCGTCCTCATCACAATCCACGGGTCTCAGCTTATGGTTAACGTGAAGCGCACAGATCCTGCCCTTATAGTCACCGTTCTTCTGAAATGACAGCAATACCTTCAGCAGAGCCACTGAATCCGGACCGCCTGACAGTCCGACGATCACACCGTCGCAGGAAAGAAGATCATTCTCACGGCAATACGCCAAAACCTTAGACGGCAGATCCATAGATCAATCCATCATTCCTTCAGGGAAGCCGTCGTTGCTGTCGTTGAAGAAATCATCGTTATCGGGATTCTCACCATTATATTCAGGCTCTTCAGGAGGATCGTACGTTCCCTCGGCATAATCGTCCTGATCGAATGTATAGCTGGCAGAAGCAGAATCACCGTCCGTAGTCCTTGTATATGCGGACTGCCTGGCATTCGGTTCCTCCTGATTGCCGTTCTCATCCGGTTCGAAGAACATCGTCCTTCTGCCCCACCATTTGAGCTTGACCACACCGGTCTCACCCTTACGGTTCTTGGCAAGGATGATGTTGGCATCATTGATCTCCTGCTTCTCTTCGCTCTTGTCTTTGTTATAGTAATCGGGACGGTCGATGAAGATAACCGTATCGGCATCCTGCTCGATCGCACCTGAATCCCTCAAGTCAGAGAGCATCGGCGTATGATCGGTCCTCTGTTCAGCGCCTCTGGACAGCTGCGACAGTGCTATGACCGGGACCTCCATCTCCTTGGCCATCAGCTTCAGCGATCTGGAGATATCCGCGATCTCCGACTGTCTGTTCGCCCCTGCCCTGTTCGTTCCTGCACCCATAAGCTGGATATAATCGACTATTACCAGACCTATCTTGCCGGAAGCCTTAAGCTCCTTGAGCTTGGATAGCATGGTCACGGGAGTAACATTCGATGTGTCATCAACATAGATCTTGAGATCCTGAAGATCCTTGATCGCGCTGAGGATCTGATCCTGCACCTCCTGGCTTACATTCGCCGACTGAAGATCTCTGGCAGTTGCCTTCGTGCGCGCCGCCAGGACTCTGTTGCCGATCTCGGCCTTGCTCATCTCGAGCGAGAATATATTAACGGGATATCCGTACATCGTCGCAACATTGGTCGCGATATTGATCGCGAAGGCTGTCTTACCCATACCGGGTCTTGCAGCGATTATGTTAAGCGAACCGGGGGCCATTCCCCCCATCTTCTGATCCAGCTTCAGGAAGCCGGTGTTGACGCTCTTCTTGACTTTGCCGCTGGCGACATCCTTGATGTAATTAAGGGTGTCCTTCACGATCTTGTCAAGCTTCTCAAAGCCGACCGTATCGTCCTCTCTCCTCATGGAGGACAATTCAGTTACTGACTCATCTATTATCGAATCCGCACGCTGCCTTCCTGATGCAGACAACTGTGCGAATCTTGTGAAAGCCATGTTGATCTTGCGCAGTCTGCTCTTCTCAACAACGCTTCCGATATAATCATCAATATTAAGCTGTACCGCGACCATATCCGCAATACCGTAAAGGTATTCTCTTGTGCCGGCCGCGTTGATCCTGCCGTTATCCTCCAGATAATCGGCTATAGTATATCTGTCGATCTTACGGCTCTCCATGTACATTGACATGATGTGCTCGAAGATCACCTGATTCCTGCTGTCGGAGAAATCGTCCTTCGTCAGGTTCTTTGCACTCTTCTCAAGTGCCTTGTCATGTGACATGCACAGACAGAGAACGGCACGCTCGCTGTCTACATCCACATTCGGAACGGGAGTCGGATCTATGAGATTGTCTTCATATACCCTGTCATCCATAGAATCACACCGTGGTAACGTCTACATTAACTTCTGCAGATACCTTGGGGTGGAGCTTGATCCTTGCGGAGAAGACTCCTGCTGCTTTGATGGGACCTGACAGCACCACCTGCTTCTTGTCTGTATCAAAGCCTGCAGCGGTGAGAGCATCGGCAATATCAGCTGCCGTTACCGCTCCGTAGAGCTTGCCGCCTTCGCCGCCCTTCGCCTTGATCGTGAATGTCTGTCCGTCAAGCTTGCCCTTAAGTTCCTGAGCAGCAGCAAGGGCTCTTCTCTCATGCTCTGCCTTGGCGCCTGTCTGGAGCTTGACTTCATTGAGGTTGGAGGCAGTAGTCTCTTTTGCAAGCTTCTTCTTGAACAGAAAATTCCTGGCGTAGCCGTCACTGACATTTACGACATCATTTGCCTTACCGAGTCCTTTGACATCACTCAACAATATTACCTGCATATACTTATACCTCCGATAAAACTGTAAATAAAAGGCAGCTCCCGTCTGATAGCCCGGAAGCTGCCTGATGCTCTAACTTAAACGTTCAAAGCAATTCTTCCATCTGCCTTGATTATTCTGCAGTATAAGGAAGAAGGGCAAGCTGGCGAGCGCGCTTGATCGCCGTTGTAAGCTCACGCTGATGCTTAGCACATGTACCTGTCATTCTCTTGGGGAGTACCTTACCATTCTCTGTAATGTACTTCTTGAGATTAGCCTGGTCCATGAAGTCGATCGTCTCAACCTTGCTGGAGCAGAAATTGCAAACCTTCCTGCGCGAACGTCTTTGTCTCATATTGCCGGAGAATTCTCTGCCGGTCTTAGGTGCTCTGTTCTCTGCCATTTTGTAATCTCCTTTGATTAAAGTTCGAACGGAAGAGTACCACCATCGCCTGTGCCAAATGCATCATCGCCGTAATCAGCGTCGATAGGCTTCGACGGAGCGGTGGGTGCACTTGCAGCAACTGAACCTGCTGCAGGCTGCTGTACGTCAGGAATAGGGGCGGAATTCTTGTTACCTGCCGATTCGACAAATTCTGCCTCATCCACCAGAACTTCGGTCACAAATCTCTTCTGACCGTCGTTGCCGTCGTAGCTTCTTGTCTGAAGGCTTCCGACGATCCCGATCCTGGATCCCTTGTGGAAATACTGGCTGATGAATGATGCTGTCTGGCGCCATGCCACACAATTGATGAAATCAGCCTGTCTCTGTCCGTTGGAATCCTTGAACCTGCGGTCGACAGCGATCGTGAAGTTCACGAAGTTCACCTGACTTGTGGTCATCTTCGATTCAGGGTCTTTTGTTAATCTTCCTACGAGTAATACTTTGTTCATCTTGTACCTTCCTTGTCTTACTGTGAATTACTCACCAATGCGGACAACAAGGTAACGAAGAACGCCGTCAGTGATATTGAGTACACGCTCGAACTCGCTCGGGAAATCACCTTCGGCTGTGAAATTGATCTGAACGTAGTATCCGCTTCTCTGATCGTTGATCTCATAAGCCAGTTCCTTCATACCGATCGTATCGAAAGCATCGATCGTAGCGGATGATTCAACCTTGGCCTTGATGGAATCTGTCAGAGCAGCAATCCCTTCATCTCCCAATGAGGGGTTGAGGACTACTACAGCACGATAATTGTTAGCCATGTTACTTTACCTCCTTCCGGACTTATCGGCCCGCCATCGGTGTGACGAGCAAGGAACACTGCGCAGGCGCAGTGCAATAAAGGATAACACAGATATCATCTCAATTCAAGTTACGTTATTGTCAGCATCCAAATTAAACTTACGTTGTGATTATAGCACGGATTTGAACATTTGTTTAGTATTAATCCCCTTATTTGCAAATTGTAATATTTCGGATTGGAGATTATATCGGGACTCTCTATCTAGTATAATAGTTAATATAGTATTTTAGAGAGGAACCCGTGGTTCGTGCGTCATGTAATCACCATTCTTAAGTGGGAGATAAGTAAGATATTGTCGAGCTGGCAGAAGACTCTTGCCATCTTTCTCATTCCTGCCGCCGTCATGGTAGGAGCGATCAGCCTGTTCCCCAAGCTCCTCAATTATCTGACGACCGGGTCTTTCGGTTCGGCGAGAGTGATCGTCCTTAATGCACCTGACAGTTTCAGGGAGTTTGACGGCAAGATGGATGATCTTTTCTCCTATCAATACCGCGACGGAATACCGGGGAATGAATACGATGCTGTCAAGAACGGGGATCTCATCCTTGAATTCACCACCGGATCAGGCGTGCCTTTCGATGAGGCCGTGAAGAAGAAATACGTTGACCTTTATGAGAACGGCGTCAATTCCGAGCCGGATGCATTCATGACCGTATCGTATGATTCAGCGAAGATCACGTCAGTTTCCAAGGCAACGCAGCTTCTTAATGATGTCGGGAACTCTTATCTGTCCTACTTGAAGGACAAGTACTGCTCCGGATACGAGTCGTACAGCGAGGGATCTTTCACGGTGGATGATTTCAATCCCATCACAAAGATACTCGATCACAGATCGCAGGCAAATACGCAGGCTTCGCGTGTCATCCCCGGGATAATGATGGTCCTCATGTACTACTGTGTATATTCGCTGACGCTCGACATGATCGCGATGGAGAAGAACAGAGGATTCCTGAACAAGCTGATAATGACACCTGTCCATCCCGGCAAGCTTCTGGCAGGCAAGGCACTGGCCGTCAATATACTGGTAACGGGATCTTCGCTTGTGACATTCTTCTTCCTGTTCTTATCGTCGTGGCTCAACAGGAGCAATGATGTGGGGTCGCTCCTGCCTTTCGGGCTGCTGCTGATGCCTGATCAGCTTCTGTATCTGATAATATCGATACCGGCATGTGTCTTTATGCTGACGGCTTTCTGCTTTATAGTAGCTCTTACCCTGGACAAGTTCGAGGACACGACGGCTAATCTGCAGATGGTGCTGCTGCTGCTCGTAATAGGCTTCTTTATCAGGATGTTCGTGTACTGGGCTCCGATCGGGCTCGAGTATGCGATACCCGTTCACAACACCATCGTTCTTATCAGAGATATATTGATGTCCGAAGTATCACTGTTCGGCGTGATCTTTGTGATCATCGAGAATACGGTACTCGGATTCATCGTAATGAGAAAGTGTGCCAAGAGAATCATCGGAGGTCCAAATGATCGAAGTAATAAACGTCAAAAAAAGATATTCAACTGAGACCATGATCGTCAAGGGCGTATCATTTACCGTCAAGCCGGGCATCATCTACGGCCTTCTGGGGCCCAACGGCGCAGGCAAGACCACGCTCATGCAGATGATGGCCACTCTTCTTAAACCTACTGAGGGCAGCATAAGGATATGCGGTAAGGATGTATCCGAAGATCCCATCGGGATACACCGTCAGATCGGGTTCCTTACGACCGAGGTCAAGCTCGATCCGCTGTCGACTCCTAATAAGCTGTATGACTTCTTTGCAGCTCTCTATGATCTCCCGGAAGAGGGGATCCGCGAACGCAAGCACAGGGATTTTGACAGGTTCGGGATCACGCCTTTCGCGGATAAGAGGATCGTTGAGCTGTCAACGGGAATGAAGCAGAAGATATCGATCTGCATATCACTTATACACGAACCGCCTGTCATTATTTTCGATGAGCCGACGAACGGCCTGGATATCCTGAC
>CADBNJ010000290.1 GCA_902795955.1 Oscillospiraceae bacterium | reverse complement strand
TACTGCTGCTTCCTTCCGGACCTGACAGGGTTCACAACACTGCCTTGCACGAGACCCGAACCGACTGCAGATCAGATGGGATGAACTAACTTTGGTATTATACCATTGATTGTGTTATGTGGCAAAGACTATGTATTCACCACCGGACAAGAAAAGACCTGCCCTATCATTCGGGCAGGTCAGGATTCTCAATCGCTGTAAACTAAGCAAGTTTCAATCCAAATGCATCCTCAAGATCCTTTTTCTGATCAGCAGACAGATCAACATCCCAGTCACCCCAGTTAAAGTGAGGCAAACCGCTTATAACCCACTGACGGCCCTCGTTATTGGTTGTGACCATGTGGTAAGAACCGTTGGGGGTCTTTGTGATCTTAACGGTAACGGTATTCTTGGAACCGCTGTTAAGAACAGTCGTACCATCAGGGTCCATTTTCACAACTCCTGCGGGACAAGTATCACTGGGGGTAACATAACCATTGCTTGCCGTAAGATTGCCTACTGTTACGCTTCCGGCAGCTCCGCCGCCTGATGTCGAATTTGTCACATTAGTCTGTTGTGTTGACTCTGTGGTGCCTTCCGTCTCTTTTGTACCCTCGGTCTCTTCCGTATCCTTGGTCTCCTCAGTATCCTCAGTCTCCTCAGTATCCTCTGACTCTTCCGTCTCCTCAGTATCTAATGTAGCCTCACCCGTATTATCAGGCGTTACATACTTAGGGAACATGTCATCAGCCTTCTCTCTTGCATCAGCTTCCCACTTGGTTCCGCCTGTAGCCTTGAGATTCTCAAGATAATCATTGTATCTGTTGATATCGATCGCAATTCCCGTGGCAACTGCTGCTGACAGGATAACGATGATCGCAATAACGAGTATGATCTCGGTCAGTGTAAAACCTCTTTTATTGCTTGTGATTTTCCTCATGACAATCACCTCACTTACACATTAATATATTCTATTATAGAGCGTGTTGCATATATTAATCAATGTGAGATTTTCACAATTTTGTCACAATTTTATTAACATATTATAAATTTTAACCTTGCAAGCAATTCTTCGCGCACATTCGGAACTATATCGTTAATGTGATCCTCCATCAGACGTGACAGTATAAGGCCCACTTCAGGACCGGGGCTGACGCCTGCCTCCCTTATGTCATTACCGTCGATCTTAAGTTCAGATACAGAGAACGCCGCACCTTCCCCCGAGAGCTCTTTACCGATGGATATCAGTCTGTTCAGGAGATCGATCCTCTGCCGTCCTCTCTCGGAGTGGGCAAGGATATCCGCCTTCTGGAGCACGACCAGTTTTTTGACAAATTCTTTCCCGCATCCGCACATAAACCTGTGGACGGATATACGGTCGGGAGATGCGTATTGGTCGTGATATCTTACCAGCCGCGTTGTGTCCGAGATGAGGCTGCTGCGGCAGCGGAGGTCTTTCAAGACTCTTTCGGCGATCACGGAGCCGATAAGCGGGTGATCCCTCATGTGTCCGTCAGTCTGAAGACAACGGGGCTTGGCAATATCGTGGAAAAGAGCCGCCATCGCCAGGGACAGGTCCCTTCTGCCGTCCCCGCCCCGGGGCAGATTATCCAGCACATCGAGTGTATGCTCCAGGACATCCTTATCGTGGTAAGGTGATCTCTGATCGAATCCCTGACACTCCTCAAGCTCGGGTATGATCACCTTAAGTATCGGGACGGAAGTCCTGATCACGCGTGATGCGTAAGGAGCGGTCATAAGACCGCAGAATTCTGCAGATATGCGCTCGGCAGCTATGTCTGTCAGCAGGTGTGCACTTGATATCATCGCGTCATAAGTCCTGCCCTCTATGTCAAATCCGGTGGCGGCTGCAAACCTCAGTCCCCTCATGATCCTCAGCGCATCCTCCTCAAATCTCAGTGAAGGGTCTCCCACAGCCCTGATCAGACCGCTCCTGATATCATCAAGCCCCCCGGTAAGATCGACAACACGGCCGTCCTTGTCCAGATACAGGGCATTCATCGTGAAATCACGCCTTCTGACATCCTCTTCGATATTCCTGCTGAAGTCCACATGATCGGGCCGTCTGTGGTCCTGATACGAACCGTCTATCCTGTACGTCGTTATCTCAACGGGATTCCCGTCGATCACAGCCGTAACAGTCCCGTGCCTGATGCCGGTCGGAACAGTCCTGATGCCGCTGCCGTTAAGGACAGAAACGGTCTCGTCAGGCAGCGCCGACGTGGTCAGATCGTAATCAGACGGGATCTTGCCTGTCACCAGGTCTCTGACTGCTCCTCCCACCACATAGCATTCGTAGCCGGCATCGTTAAGGAGTGTCAGTATCTTCCTGCAGTAACCGGGTATTCTCATCATTCTCACAGCGTCTTGAGGATGTCGACAAGCTTGTCCGGAGTGATCCTGGGATTAAATCCCATCTCCGTCATGGCATTCCTTGTACTGTCTGCTATCTTCCTCATGTCCTCGGGCGTCATCACGGGAATATCATCGAAATGAAGGTTCTTCTTGTATATGTCGTTCACCGATTCTATAAAGGACTGCGCCGCAGATACCGTATCCAGCGACGTCGTGCAGAAATGCTGCGATCTGGCAAGCTCCGCCATGGGCTCCGCATAGAAATTCAGCAATTCCTTAAGTATCGCCACAAGGATCTTCCCCATTCCGGAGCCGTACTCACATCCGTATCTGCTCTGCATGGCATGCATTATGAAGAAAGAATAACCGAACCCCAGTCTTGATGTCGCAAGTCCGGCATAGAATCCGCCCGTGGAGATCCTCGTGAGGAGGTATCCGTCAATGTTATCCGCCACCAGGCTGTCGAGCTTGCCGAAGATCTTGTAGATGGCAACCGCAGCATTAGCTTTGTACTGCGGATACCTTGCAGACAGCGGTGACAGGTAAGCTTCGATCGCCATGCACAGGCCGTTGAGGGCGGAGAATCCCACCATATCCGTATTATTGCGGATCATCATGTCCGGGTCTATTACGACGATCTGCGGCATCATTATCTGACTGAAGCATGTGACCCATGAGTCCGTATCGTGATTATAGAATGAACACTCGGGCGTGGAGGCCGCAGGCGTACTGTCAACCTTGATGACCACGAGCGTCTTAATATCGAAATGCACATTCCCTACACCGGCGAAAGAAGACGGCTTGCCGGGATTGGTGGCCGATACCGCCGTGAGCTTACCCACTGCTATGTCGTACCTGTTGCCTATGACAACGATGGTATCGCAGTTATATTCCTTGTATGTGCCCAATGCACCTTCTATGTCCCTGTTATCAGCCACATTGCTGCGCCTCTGGTATTTGAACGTCCTGAGGCCCGCATCATTATACTTGCTGATGACATTCTCGACAGACCTGTATTCGAAGGTGTTCTTATTAGATATGATCAGGAGTCGCCTGGAACCGCGTTCCTTGAGAACATCAGCTATGTCGCCTGCCGAACCTGCTCCCATGTAGAGAGCCTGAGGAGTGATACCGTCTTTGTCCGTACTCTTGATG
>CADBNJ010000289.1 GCA_902795955.1 Oscillospiraceae bacterium | reverse complement strand
TACCATGACGGGATAACCGATCTTGTTGGCGATCTCGACTGCCTCTTCGACTGTTGAAGCCATACCTGCCTCAGGCATGGGAATCTCAAGCTTATCCATCATTGCACGGAACAGGTCTCTGTCCTCAGCAAGATCGATGGTCTCAGGTGATGTTCCGAGGATCCTCACGCCGTTCTTCTTGAGATCTGCAGCGAGGTTCAGAGGTGTCTGACCGCCGAATGAAGCGATAACTCCGAGAGGCTTCTCTTTCTCGTGGATAGAGAGAACATCCTCAAGTGTCAGCGGCTCGAAATAAAGCTTGTCTGATGTGTCATAGTCAGTAGATACTGTCTCAGGGTTGCAGTTGACGATAATAGACTCGAAGCCCATCTCCTTGAGCGCGAGTGCGGCGTGTACGCAGCAGTAGTCGAACTCGATACCCTGGCCTATCCTGTTGGGGCCGCCGCCCAGGATCATTATCTTCTTCTTGTCTGAGCAAGGGCTCTTATCCTCAGAGAGATGATATGTCGAATAATAATAAGCAGCATTCTCCGTTCCGCTTACGTGTACGCCTTCCCACGACTCTCTGATGCCGTATTCATAGCGCTTGTTGCGGATATCCTCCTCCTTGACCTCAAGGATCTTGGACAGATATCTGTCTGAGAATCCGTCCAGCTTTGCCTGGAGAAGAACGGGCTTTGAGGGAACTTCACCCTTGTTCTTGATGAGAGCTTCCTCTTCATCGAGGATCTCCTTCATCTGCTCGAGGAACCAGTGCTTGATCTTCGTAAGTTCGTAGATCTCATCGATCGTTGCGCCCTTGCGGAGTGCCTCATAGATGATGAACTGTCTCTCTGAAGAAGGCGTAACGAGCTTTGCAAGGAGTTCTTCCTTTGTGAGCTCGTTGAAGTTCTTGGCATAGCCGAGACCGTATCTGCCGGTCTCAAGGCTTCTGATGGCCTTCTGGAAAGCTTCCTTATATGTCTTGCCGATGCTCATGACCTCACCGACGGCTCTCATCTGCGTGCCGAGCTTATCCTCTGCACCCTTGAACTTCTCGAAAGCCCATCTCGCGAACTTGATGACGACATAGTCTCCGTCAGGTACATACTTATCAAGTGTGCCGTACTTGCCGCAGGGGATCTCGTCGAGCGTGAGACCGCATGCGAGGAGCGATGACACATAAGCGATCGGGAATCCCGTTGCCTTGGAAGCGAGAGCGGAAGACCTTGATGTTCTCGGGTTGATCTCGATTACGACGATCCTTCCTGATACGGGATCGTGAGCGAACTGGCAGTTGCATCCGCCGATGACTTCGATAGCCTCAACAATCTTGTATGAATATTCCTGGAGCTTATCCTGTACATCCTGGCTTATTGTAAGCATAGGTGCGGAACAGAAAGAGTCACCCGTATGAACACCGATAGGGTCGATGTTCTCGATGAAGCAGACAGTGATCTTGTTGTTCTTCGCGTCTCTTACGACTTCGAGCTCGAGCTCTTCCCATCCGCTGATGGATTCCTCTACAAGCACCTGACCTACAAGGCTGGCCTGAAGGCCTCTCTCACAAACTGTCTTGAGCTCATCCACATTGTAAACGAGTCCGCCGCCTGCGCCGCCCATGGTGTAGGCAGGTCTTAAAACTACGGGATAGTGAAGCTCCTCGGCGATCTTAACTGCTTCCTCTACTGAGTAAGCCTCGTGGCTTCTGGGCATCTCGATACCGAGCTTATTCATTGTATTCTTGAATTCGATACGGTCCTCGCCACGCTCTATGTCATCCACCTGAACGCCGATGACCTTGACGTTGAACTTGTCCAGAACGCCTTCCTTGGCAAGCTCTGAACATAGATTAAGACCGGACTGTCCACCCAAATTAGGCAATAATGCGTCCGGTCTCTCCTTATCGATGATCTGTGTAAGTCTCTTAACATTGAGCGGTTCAATATAGGTCCTGTCTGCAATTCCGGGGTCAGTCATGATGGTAGCCGGATTGGAATTGACCAGAACTATCTCATAACCGAGCTTCCTCAGGGCTTTGCACGCCTGTGTGCCTGAATAGTCAAACTCGCACGCCTGACCGATGATGATAGGGCCTGAACCGATAATCAGAATTTTGTTGATGTCGTCTCTCTTGGACATAATTAATCACCTCCGATTTTTTATCTTATTAAATATATCACATTTTTGTGTAATGAGAATGACATATTTGAGATAATCGGTGTTTTTTGTCCCGGAAGAGAATGAATGCTACTCGCAAGCAGCTGAATGCCTGACAGTGAGTGGCTTGAGTGACTGTGTCGGCCGGCAGAATTGATCGACATGTGAGACATCCGGACCTAATCCTGTTTCCGCGAGAATTTGAGATTTTTCCGCGGAAACGCTGATGCCGGTGAGACAGATGCAGATCTGACAACAGGAGACATTCAGTTACTGAGAACGCCAACCGCAAGAACGACAT
>CADBNJ010000288.1 GCA_902795955.1 Oscillospiraceae bacterium | reverse complement strand
CTTATCAAATCCTGATACACACTGAACAAGGAACGGAAGTTTGGACAATGAATTGCGGAGCGATATCATGTCCCTGGCATTACAGCTTCCAAGCGAGACTTTACCTGCCAGACGCTCTATGTCATAGAGACCTGTAAGGCACTCCAGAAGCTCCTGTCTGGCAATATATTTATCATAAGCTTCCTCGACTGCATCAAGTCTGCTGTTGATCAGAGATGTAACTATAAGTGGTTCCTCAACCCACTTACGCAGGAGTCTGCCGCCCATGGCCGTCTTAGTTCTGTCTATTACGCCGAGCAGGGAGCCCTTCTTGCTCTTGGATCTGATCGTAGATGTCAGTTCCAGATTAACTCTTGTGAAATAATCCAGCTCCATCGTATCGGACATCTCAAAGCAGGTAATGCTGTTAAGATAAGATACTCTGGAAGTCTTCGTCTCCTCTGCATAGAGCACGATCGCACCGCATGCAGACAGCAGCATCATCGGATCGTAGAACTTATCTATGCCTTCACACTGCATTTTTGCCTTTTTGATCACATCTCCCGAGAAATCGCGGTCACTTCTCTTCGTGAATGAACACGGGAATCCCTGCCTTATCACGGAGAACTCCGCCGTCGCCTCGAAAGCCTGGTTATACAGAAGCTCTGACGGCCTGTATTTACCCACGATATTCATCAGGTGTTCACCGTTAGCTTCAAAAGTAAGCTGCGTGGCTTCGAATTCACCTGTCGAGATATCGGCGATCGCCACGCCGAACTGCGAACCCACACAGTAAACGCTCATGAGGTAGTTGTTATCCCTTTCGAGCTCGCCGCCCATAAAATCCTGGGCAGTCCCGGGAGTCAGGATATTGACGATCCCCCTTTTAACAAGCCCTTTGGTAAGGGCCGGATCTTCAAGCTGCTCGCAGATAGCAACCTTATAGCCTGAAGAAACGAGCTTCTGGGCATAGGACTGGTATGAATGGAACGGAACTCCGCACATGGGCGCCCTCATGTTATTGCCGCAGTCTCTCCTCGTAAGAGCCAGTTCAAGCAGTTTTGACACAAATATCGCATCGTCAAAAAACATCTCATAGAAATCTCCGAGCCTGTAGAACACGATCGTATCAGGGAGATTCTTCTTAACTTCAACATACTGCCTCATCATGGGAGACAGTTCTTCCGTCTTGATATCGGCAAGTCTGAGCAACGGTGAATTCTGATTATCAGCCATCGGTGAACCTCACCAGCTCGCCGTCAACAGAATACGGTCTGGCATAATCGATCCTGACCATTCCCAGACGCCCTTCAAGATCATCCTTGACATCCTGCGCCGGTTCTGCAGGGAGAGTGAAATTAACAAGGTGATTGGACAAAGTCCTTCCGGTATAAATGCCCGGCTGCTGCTTGCTCTGCCCTTCGATCAGGATCTCTTCCGTCAGACCCACCTTAGCCTGATTCGACTTATATGCAAGATCATTCTGCAGTTCGAGCAGCCTTGAGAACCGCTCGGATACTACATCTGACGGGACCTGATCCTTATAGGATGCCGCCGGAGTTCCCGGCCGCTTTGAATACTGGAAAGTAAAGGCTGAATCGAACTTGCAGTACTCGACAGCTTCAAGTGTCTTAACAAAGTCCTCCTCAGTCTCGCCCGGGAAACCGACTATTATATCTGTGGTCAGAGACCCTCCCTTAACTTCCTTCCTGAAGTAATCGGCAATGTCGAAGAACTGCCTTGATGTATAAGGTCTGTTCATCGACTTGAGGAGCCTGTCAGATCCTGACTGCAAAGCCAGATGCAGGTGCTTCTCGGCATTGGGGTAATCTCTCATGATGTCGATGACTCGGTTATTAAGGTCCTTGGGATGCGATGACATGAATCTGACTCTGGAGAAGCCCTTGATATTGCAAGCCGCCTCAAAGATGTCGGCAAACGTCTTGCCGTCCTCATTGCCTTTACCGTAGGAATTCACATTCTGACCGAGGAGCATTACTTCCTTAAATCCCTGATCCGCAATTATATTCAGTTCTTCAACAATAGAATCAAAGCTTCTTGACCGCTCTCTGCCTCTTGCATACGGAACAATACAGTAAGTACAGAAATTATTGCATCCGTACATGATGGGAACGAGAGCTCTGAACTTGCGCTTCCTGTCTATTGAGCAGAAATCATCTTCTGCGATATAATCAGCACTTCCGATATTGATCAGCTGCTTTTTGCTCCTTATCGTATCCCTCAGAAGAGACGGAAAATGATACAGATGCTGCGGGTCGAACACAAGATCGACATAAGGATAAGATCTCTTGATCCTGTCGACATTCTCCGGAACCTTCATCATACATCCGCAGACTGCTATAGTCATATCACGGTTCTGCTTCTTATCTGATTTATAGACTCCGAGGTTGCCGAACAACCTGTCCTCCGCATTCTCCCTCACTGCACAAGTATTAAGAATGAGAACATCAGGAGTACTGTCATCTGTCTTGGGCGACAGTCCCATCTCCTCGAGCATCCCGCTTAACTTCTCACTGTCAGACTCATTAAGCTGACATCCGTATGTAAGCACTTCATATGTTACATGCCTGCCAAGGCGGGCACTCATCGCACCGTAATACTCGGAGAGCTCCGATAAAGCTTCCTTCTCGATCTTCTTATCGTCTTCCGTTAACCTGATTATCGCCATCTATAAACTCTCCACGGGTCTTCACGAATAATAATTATACTAAAATATGAGAATTTATGTATTCTTTTGATATAATATTTTAGATTTACAGAAAATATGGAGCTGACAGTAACCATGAATATATTATCAAATAAGGTATTTAAGGCTTTTGCGTCATTACTTGCAATGATCCAGGTAATATCCGTATTAAGTCTTACATCCCTTGCCATCAACGAGGATCTTGACGATCCCAACGATGATATGACATCACAGAATGAACAGAAATATGACCTTCTGAACGAGAACAAAGAGAATTGGCCCGGAATAGCTGCAGAAGCATATGCTCTTGTCGATCTCGAATCAGGCGCAGTAATAATGGGGCATGATTACGATACACAGCGGGCGCCTGCATCAACTACCAAGGTCATGACTATTCTCATTGCACTCGAGAAGCTCAACCTTGATGATGTCGTAACGATAACGCCCGAGATAGCTGCAAAGCTCCGCAAGATTCCGGGAGACTATGTCAAGCTCGGCATTCAGGAGGGCGAACAACTCACCGTAAAAGACCTTATTTACGCAGGCGCCCTCAAATCGGCAAACGACGCCTGTCTTGTACTGGCCATGCATATTGCAGGCACTGAGGAAGCATTTTGCGATATGATGAACGAGAAAGCAAAGGAGATCGGGTGCCTTCACACGCATTTCTCTTCTTCTTTCGGTTATGCCAACCCTGACAACCTCACAACGGCATATGACCTTTGCATAATTCTCGGGTACGCCGTCACCAATACGATCTTCTCCGAGATATCAACTTCATATTCATATACTATCCCCGCAACGAATAAATACAGTGACTCCCGCAAGATCAATAATGCCAACAGATTCATCAGGACTACCGAATACAGTTACGATTACTATATCGGCGGTAAGACCGGCTTTACGGATAATGCAGGATATACGCTTGTCGGTGCCGCGAAGAAGAATGACAGGACTCTCGTTGCCTGTGTCCTTAAAGCCAAGAATTCCAGCATCAGATATGTGGATCTCAAGGAGATGTTCGAATACGGTTACTCAAGCAGCACAACCGTCAACATCAGTTCAAATGAATTCAGCACTGCAGTGAATCAGACAAACGCACAGATAACGGATCTTCTTGCTGATACACCGCTTTATGTTGATTCCCAGCAGTATGCCTGCTCAGAGACCATGACGATCCCCTCATCACGAGCATCACTCGGAAGTTCCAACATCGTTGAGCTCTCGGATGTGGTGATAGATACATCCATGCCGGAGCAGACTCTTAAAGTCCCTCTGCTCAAGGTCTATTCTGACGGCAAGAAATACATTGTCGGTGCGATCACAATAGATATCAAGGCCAAGGCTCCACACATCGAGATCAACCCTGTCAAGGAGACAGGTTGGACCGGTCTTAAGAATGTTCTTATTGTCGTTGCGGGAATATCCGTTCTGCTGCTCGTACTTGTTATCGCCCTGCTTCTTCTCAGAAGATCGATCATCAGGAAGAGACGGAGACAGAGATATCACGCCAGATCGAAGAAATTATGAGAACATTTCTCTTATCTCTTCTGCGATCTTATCATGATCGGGATTCATCGATCTGTACACATCATCGGCAACCCGGACAAACTCTCCGCCGATAACGACTGTCATCTTTTTGCTGTCTCCGGACAATATCAGTTCATATCCGCTTACCTCAGTACCGCCCGCAAGAACAAGGTCAAGTTCTGAGAGCTTATTCATCAATTCATTGATTGATGAACTGTCATCCAAAACAGCGCCGGTACCGTCATTTCTGATGAGAGTGATGCTGTGAACCGTAAATGATGAGACTCCGCCGGTTCCTCCCGCTCTGCTCCCGCCATCAGGCAAAAAGAATGACTTCCTGTCACCTGCGATGGTCTCGGCGGCATAATTGGCAGGACCTTCATTCTTTCCGTGAATTGACTGCGTGTTGTCATCCATCGAATCAACATTACCAAGCTCTGCATCAGCTTCAACAGCAACATCATTGCTCATATTCTTTACAGGAGCCGCACCGGACTTATCTTTCCCGTCAGCAAGTCTGAACAGTATTAGCCCGCCGACCGACAGCACGATTCCCGCAGCGGCAACTATACCGATGATCCGGCTAATCCTGGCGCGTCCTGCTGCAGACACGGGAACAGTTCTCACAGAACCGGAACCCGCCTTTATATCCATCGCACCTATATTACGGAGGATACGATCACGCATGTCACCGGTCACTTCGACATTATTCATAAGTTGCTTGTACTTATTATCCAAGGTCGTATTCCTCCTTTAGTATTTCTTTCAATCTGTCCCTGCCGCGCTTAAGCTGAGATCTGACTGTAGATTCTCTTCTCCTAAGCACCTGTGCGATCTGAGCGGTTGTCAGATCCTCCTGATAGAAGAGGTGAATGACTTCACGGTAATCTTCGGGAAGGCTCTTGACCGCTTCCCACAGGTATGACAGGTCCTCCTTCTTCTCTGCTACAAGTTCTTCGTTCAGTTCGTCTGCACGTCTTATATTATTTGATTTGATCTTGTTCTTCGAATGATTGGCAGCTACTGTAAAAAGCCAGGATTTCTCATGCTTCTCATTCTCGAATACCGGGGATGTCCTCATGTAAGAGATAAGCGTCTCCTGAAGAATATCTTCGGCATCCTCATAATTATGTACATACGTGTATGCAAATCTGAGTATCTGATTGCCGTAGGTATCCATTAATCTTGAAGCGATCAATGATATATCGTCAGGAATAGCGGCTATACCCGCCTTAGCAGCATCTGACATGAACACTGCTCTAACCAGTCCGATAAGCCTCACATACAGGCTGTTTACCGCTACTTGATACACTTACTTGCTACCGAGCTCCTTAATTCACGGCATCAATATGCCAGAGTGTTAGCTTCTATGATCGAAGATATTACTTCAACCGCATCCGCTTCAGGAACTTCTTTGTCAAAAACAACACTGAAATTAGCATTGCCGTCATTCCACATAGCGAGTTTTACGGAACCATCGGCTCCTTCCTGGATAGTTACATTGATATCGTGGTTCTTGATATCATGCTTCTTTGCATTAGCATCATAAACTCCTGATATATCCTCTATTGAAGAACCTTTCCTTGCTCTGAATGTCGCAGATGTATTAGCTGCAGTTGTCCTGACCTCTACTACACCCTGATCAGAAGATCTGTACACGGTCTTATCAGACTTATACTCATCAGGCAGAACATAGTTCATTCCGGCCTTCTCATTTGCTTCCCT
>CADBNJ010000287.1 GCA_902795955.1 Oscillospiraceae bacterium | reverse complement strand
CGCAAAGAACGGACTGTTCGCGGAACTCGTCGAGAGGCAGAGGCTTGACGTTGAGTAAGCAATAAACCGCTGAATCAGGTTAGGGCTCATATGGCGGTGCAGGAACCTGTTGCAGATTAGAGGCGTCTTCACGAAATGTATACGTTTACCGGGTCCTGCGAAATGAGGATTTTTGTCTGCGTACGCAGTAATCTTGTGAATGAAACCGGCCTTACCGGAACATATTTGCTGCGTACGCAGTAATCTTGTGAATGAAACCGGCCTTACCGGAACATATCTGCTGCGTACGCAGTAATCTTGTGAATAAAATCGCCTTTACCGGAACATATTTGCTGCGTACGCAGTAAACTTGTGAATGAAACCGGCCTTACCGGAACATATTTGCTGCGTGCGCAGTAATTCTGTTCCGGTAGATTTTTTACAGGAACGTTTACTCTGCGCTCGCAGTAATTCTGTTCCGGTAAATTTAGAATCCCCCCCGGTTGTACCCGTTTTGCTGCGCCGACCGGCTTCCCGTGCCGGTAAATATACTCATCCCTCAATAATCTCCCCAGCAGAATCATACCATCTCTCACCGTCTGTCAGCACATAGTCTTCACCGCTGCGGAGCGCCTGACAGAAATCAGCGGGTGACAGGATCCTTCTCCTGAATGCCATGCCGCCGCCAAGAAGAGCTTTGTTGTGAATATCGGATCCTGCCGTCATTATCTTATTATTGGCACGGGCCAGTTCAACAGCCATGTCATTCCACGAAGGATCATTGTGACTGCGGCTCGCGGGATTGGAATGCATCGCGTTTATCGCCTCAACCGCATCTGCATATTCCGGGAAAACCCTTACTGCGGGAATATAAGGCTCCACCCTGTAAGGGTGAGCCTGAACGACTATCCCGCCTGCATTGCGAACAAGCTCATACTGTTTTGCAATATCAGCCGATCTGATCGCCTCATTCTCCATGAACCACTCCGGCGTTAATCCGAGAATGAGGAACTCGGTCCCGTCGAAGCCCGTTTCCATTCCGAAAAAGACGTCCAGACCGTTGCGGTCACCGTATTCCCTGGCGTCATAATAAGCGCGGGAGTAGAGTGTCATCCATTCTCTCCACGGCAGTTCCCTGCTGATGCAGGTATTACCGCCCCAGTTATGGTCGGTTACGAATATGCCCGTATATCCGTACTCCTTGCACGCGGCGGCCATCTCTGCGCCGGAATTGCGGCCGCAGGCGCTTCCCTGATTGGTGTGCAGGTGTGTCTCGTACAGATACGGATAATCTTTAAGAAGCTTTATGCTCACACTTCCTCCTTATGCAGCACCGCAGATCAGAAGCACTTCTGCTTGCGTGCTTTCCTGCACTCCTCGATATTGCCGCACCTGTAGCAGAGCTCGTTGTCGCACATTCCGCCGTTGCCGAAGAACGACATTATATTGCTGACTGTCGTATCGGCGATATTACCGAGTGCCTCCTCTGTGAGGAAAGCCTGATGTGATGTTACGATGACATTCGGCATCGAGATAAGCCGCGACAGCAGCTCGTCATTCAGGATATGGCCTGACCTGTCTTCGAAGAAGATGTCTGCCTCCTCTTCATAGACATCGAGGCAGGCGGCACCGATCTGACGTGCTTTGATTCCTTCGAGGAGAGCCTCCGCATCGATAAGTGCGCCTCTTGAAGTATTTACTATGACTACGCCCTTCTTCATGCGGGATATTGTATCGCTGTTGATGAGATGCCTTGTCTCATCAGTCAGCGGGCAGTGGAGAGATATGATGTCGCTCTGAGCCATCAGTTCATCAAGAGTCACATAGTTGATGCCGCTGTCCTGAGCGGGAAATTTGTCATATGCTATGACATTCATTCCAAAGCCTCTGCAGATATCGATGAATATGCGTCCGATCTTGCCTGTTCCGACTACTCCCGCAGTCTTGCCGTGAAGATCGAAGCCGGTCAGTCCGTTAAGCGAGAAATTGAAATCCCTCGTTCTGTTATATGCTTTGTGGATCCTCCTTACGGATGTCAGCAGGAGTGCTGCCGCGTGCTCTGCCACCGCATACGGGGAATAAGCAGGAACATGTGTGACATGTATCTTGCCGTACGCGTGCTTGACATCAACATTGTTATACCCGGCGCATCTCAGCGCGATCATCCTGATGCCGTATCCGTACAGCTTATCGATGACCTCCGCGTTGACTGTATCATTCACAAAGACACATACGGCATCGCAGTCGCGCGCGAGCTCTGCCGTGTCAGGTGTCAGCTTAGTATCGAGGAACTTGAATTCTATCTTCCCGTCCTCCGCGAGCTTCGCGAAAGAATCCCTGTCATATGATTTGGTATCGTAAAAAGCAACTTTGATCATTTTGTCACCGTCTTTCCGTTATTATTCATGTTATCAGCACCGCGTTCAGGGCAGAAACTCACAGGTTATATTGTACCATGCGCGGCAGTGCTGTCACACGGATATTTCGCGCGCGCCGCACTCCCAGAGAAGTCTTACCTTCTGTTCATCTCTGCCACAGATGCAAGTGTCGGAATACCCATCGGGCAGACATCCGCGCACGACAGCGAGGCGGAACATGTTCTGCCGAAATGCTCTTTGTACATCTTCTTTATGTCTTTGCGGCGCGAAGCATTGCGTGATGCCACCAGATAGCAGTCGTTTGCAAATGCCGCCCCGTAGAAGGATTCGCCGTTTACGTAATTCGGACACACCTCAAGGCACAGTCCGCACTTGAGGCATTTGGCAGCGGCGTACTGATGATCATGATCACCGCCTTTGGCAGGAACATACTCGCCTATATACATATCAGATTTCTTGAGATTCTCCTGTATGGATGATCTGTCGACAACGAGGTCGCAGATCACGGGGAATTTGCCGAGAGGCTGTATCGTTATCTCATCACCCTTCATATCCCTGATGAATGTCTCACATGCCAGTGACGGTCTGCCGTTGATCACCATTGCACAGGCACCGCACATGCCCTGCATGCATGAACATTCCCAGCCTATCCTCACGGAATCACTGCCGTCGATATTCCTGATATCGTCATTATAGTTGAGATAGTCGATCACTCCCGCAACGGAATTATCAGCCGGGCCATCGTAATCAAACGTCTCCCAGTACGGCTCATCATGAGGCGATCTCTGCCGGAGTATCCTAACTCTCATACTCAAACTCCTTATCGTAACGCACATTATAGGAACCGTTGCCGTAGCTGATGACAGATGCGTACCTGAAGTCATCATCCCTGTCCGGATGATCTGATCTTAAGTGCGATCCGCGGCTCTCCCTGCGTTCATTTGCACATGTAAGCACGGCACGCGCCAGTGTCAGTATCCCCTTAAGGCTGTAATTGAAATACGGCATTACATTCCTGTCGTAATTGAGCCTGTCTGCCACTGACAGATAATAATCAACATCATCGATCCCTTTGGCCAGCCGTGTACCGTCGCGGACTATTCCCATATTCACATTCATGGTATCCGCGAGCATGTCACGTACATACATAACCGGGAATTTGCTCGAACTTGAGGCATGAACAGAGAGCTCTGCCCGGGCCGTCTCCAGTTCACCGCTGAAATCCGGGGCATCTCCCGGTGTTCCTTCTGATCCGCGCGAGGCGATATCGTCCGCCGCCACTTTGCCGCCGTACAGTGCGGCAAGAAGCGAATTGCCTCCGATGCGGTTGGCCCCGTGATAGATCGACGCACACTCTCCTATGGCATAGAGGTTCCTGATATTTGTCTCATGGTTAAGGTGAACTGCGATACCGCCCATGAAGAAATGAACCGACGGAGTAACAGGGATCGGACTAACTGCTATGTCTATGCCCCCGTATTTGGCACATATGTCCCTTATCTCCGCCAGTCTGGCATCGATCTCCCGTCTGCCGATGACCGACGCATCGAGATACACATCACGCCCGGTCTTCTCCATCTCCGCCGAGATCACGTCCCTCGTCATGAGATTGCCGCGCGGGCCGAACTTCTCTTCCATGAAGTAGACCCTCTTGCCGTTAT
>CADBNJ010000286.1 GCA_902795955.1 Oscillospiraceae bacterium | reverse complement strand
TTGATGACGGGTTTATTAAAGTACCTTATCAGTATACCCTTAGATTTGAGGCTGTTGTATAACGTTTGTGCGTCAATTTGCTCCGGAGGCTTTGCCCACACAAAATTCGCCTGTGAATCCGTCAGTTCGAAGCCGAGTTCCCTGAGCGCGTCTGATGTCCACTTGCGTGTCCTGATGATCGCCTGTCTCGTCTTCTCCCAGTATTCCCTGTCGAGCAGTGCCGCTTCAGCAACCTTCTGTGCCACTCTGTCGCCGGGATATGAGTTGAACGAATCCCTGGCCATCGTAAGACCTTCTATAAGCTCCGCATCGCCCATTGCGAAACCCATCCTGATCCCTGCGAGGCTGTAGGACTTTGAGAGCGTCATGGTTACGATAAGGTTCTTATACTCACCGATAAGTGATGCCGCACTTGTATAGCCTTCCGCAAAATCCGCATATGCCTCATCAACCAGGACCGGTACACCGGGATTGGCATCAAGGATCTTCCTGATATCATTCAGCGGGATAAGTCTTGCCGTAGGGGCATTGGGATTCGCGAAAGCGATTCCGCAGCAGTCCCTGCCGCAGTAATCCTGAGGATCCATATAGAATCCCTCACGGAGCGGAACACTCTCGCATCTGACGTCATAGAAGGATGAGAATACCGGATAGAAGCTGTAGCTGATGTCAGGAACGAGCACAGATTTACCCGTGTTGTATTCTTTCTCAAAGAAGGTCTGCCAGCACAATGCCAGCACTTCGTCCGAGCCGTTGCCCACAAAGACATTATCGGCCGTTATACCGTAAACCTTTGCGACTGCTTCCCTTACGATATCGGAACCCGTATTCGGATAGAGCCTCAGATCTGCTATGTCAAATTCATCCAGAACCTTGCGGACTGCGGGCGAAGGCGGATACGGATTCTCATTCGTATTAAGCTTTATAACCTTCTGCCCGGGCTTCGGCTGCTCGCCGGCCACATAGGGCTGCGCCTGATTTATCTTTTTATTCCAGTATTTACTCATCTGTTAAACCTTGTTCTGAGCGATTCTGCGTGACATGTAAGTCCTTCGCTGTCGGCGAACTTTGCCACGTCCTCATATACCTCTCTGAGCGATTCCTCATTGTAGTTGATCACGCTCATCTTCTTATAGAAATCCCCCGTGTTGAGCGGCGAGAAGAACCTCGACGTTCCCGATGTGGGGAGAGTGTGGTTAGGTCCTGCAAAATAGTCTCCCAGTGGCTCCGGCGAATAATTGCCGAGGAATACCGCACCCGCATTATTGATCTTATCGAGCATCGCCTCGGGATCTGCCACACAGAGCTCCAGATGCTCGGGTGCGATCTCCTCCGAGAAAGAGACCGCGGTATCAAGATCATCGCATGCTATTATTGCGCAGTATGTCTGAAGCGAGCTCTCGAGGATCTCCTTTCGCGATGCCGCATCAGACCTTCGGTCGACCGACTCCAGAACCTTCTCTGCAAGCTTCCTGTCGTCCGTAAGGACTATCGCCGAAGCGATCTTATCGTGCTCTGCCTGGCTCAGCATGTCAGCCGCGACGAACTCGGGATCTGCGGTCTTGTCAGCAATTATCAGGATCTCCGAAGGCCCTGCGAACATATCGATATCGACCTGGCCGTAGACCAGCCTCTTTGCCGTATTTACGAAGATGTTGCCCGGACCGCATATCTTATCAACGCGCGGTATTGTATCAGTTCCGTAAGCCATTGCACCTATAGCCTGTGCTCCGCCTATCTTGTAGATCTCCGTTGCGCCTGCTATTGAAGCCGCTGCGAGGATTACCGGAGCTATTGTTCCGTCCCTGCGCGGAGGTGTGCAGAAAACTATTCTCTTAACTCCCGCAACAGATGCGGGGATAACGTCCATCAATACAGTTGAAGGCAGAGGTGCAGTGCCGCCCGGAACATAGACGCCTGCGGTCGCCAGAGGTCTTACTCTAACGCCGATCTTCGAGCCCCTGGCCGTATCCATCATGAAGCCTTCCTCACGCTGTCTCTCGTGGAAAGTCCTGATGTTCCCGGCAGCCTTCTTTATGATCCTGAGAAGATCGGGTTCTATCTCATTTATCGCACTGTCGATCTCTGCCTGTGTCACTCTCATCGTGTCAGGCGTAAGATCGGCACCGTCGAATCTTTTTGTGTATTTAAGAACTGCTTCATCGCCGTTCTCCCTGATATCATCCAATACTTCCTGAACGATGGAAACAACATCCGACTTCTGCATCTTGCTGCGGAGTCCAAGCTGCTCGCACACTTCCTTAAGATTCTCTTTTGTTCCTTCTATTAATCTGCAGCGCATCTTATACCTCTTGTTTTGCTAACTGTTCTCTTATCTTTGCGATCATCGGACGAATCTCATCAGCCTTCATCTGCATCGACACCCGGTTGACGACGACTCTTGCCGATATATCTGCCACCGTCTCCAATACGTCCAGGCCGTTCTCATAGAGCGTTCTTCCCGACTCTACGATATCAACGATGACTTCGGACAGGCCGATGAGGGGACCTAATTCCACCGAGCCGTGCAGCTTTATGATCTCCACGCTCTCCTTCTTCACGTCCTCGAAATAATGCCTCGTTATGTTCGGGTACTTCGTTCCGACCCTCTTGTTCGGGATCGTATCGAGCTTGCCCTTGAGCTCTGCGGGACCTGCAACGCACATCCTGCACTTGCCGAAACCGAGATCTATTACCTCGTACAGATCCCTACCCTCCTCAAGAAGCGTATCCTTGCCGACGACGCCGAGGTCGGCAGCTCCGTACTCCACGTATGTGGGTACATCCGCGGGCTTGGCCAGTATGAACCTCAGACCCGTCTTCTCATCCTCGAGGATAAGCTTGCGCGATTTCTCCCTGCCGGCCGAGACATCGTAGCCGGCAGCCTCAAGGATATCCAGTGCCTGCTCCGCAAGACGTCCTTTGGATAATGCTATAGTTATCATGCTTCGTCCCCCTCATTCACAAAAAATGTAGCCGGAATATTATTGAGGTCGCAGTACCTGTCCAGTTCCTCCTCGCTCATTCCGGTGCTGTCTAGGATGACCGAAGTGTAATCCTCCCTGAGCGCCCTCGCAAGTGCGATCGCCTTTGCTCTCGCGCCCTTGATGTTCCTGTCGTATCCTACCACCGCAGCGGCAGTCTTCCTGTCGAGAACCAGTCCCTGATGCATCAGCGCCGTGACAGTCAGTGTAAGCGACAGCGAGAATCCGACGGCCTCCATCTTCCTTCCGAACAGCTCTGCCACGTTATCGTATCTGCCTCCTCCGATGATCGGGAAGCCTACTTCATATGTATATCCCTTGAAGATTATTCCTGTGTAATAGTCCTCACTTCCGATGAGGCCGAGGTCAACCGTGATGTACTTGAGATATCCGTACTCATCCATGATATCAAGGACAGCCTTAAGGTTATCAAGAGCTTCTATTGCACATTCCGAATCAACACGTGATCTGAACTGTTCGATCACATCGTATCCGCCCTGACACTCGATGAGCATCATGAGCGTCTCAGCGTCAGACGCCGACAAACCCAGATCTTTGGCAGTGCTCTCTAATGTGACTGAATCTTTCTGATTGATGGCGTTCCTGACCCTCTCCTTGATCTCATCGGTGAACCCGAACTGCTTGGAGAGACCTTCAAAGAACCTTACCTGTCCGATCGACACCTGCAGGTCCTTAATGCCGATAACGAGAGCTGATTCAATGGCAAGTGCGATTACTTCGCTGTCTGCTTCGGCTCCTGCAGCGCCCATGAACTCGACGCCCGCCTGCGTAAACCCGCTCTGCTTGCCGCCGCCCATCTGATTGAAACGGTACATGTTCTCGATATAGAAGAGTCTCAGCGGAAGGGGCTCATCCTTGTAAAGATTTGCCGCAAACCTTACGGCGGGAACGGTGCCGTCATATCTGGCACAGAGGAGCCTTCCCTTCTGGTCGCAGAACTTGTAGAGTTCCTCCTGCGGAACGAGATCCGTAGATATATATATGTCGCTGTACTCAACGCCGGGAGTCTCTATCTCCAGATATCCGTTGCCGGTGAAGATCCCGCGCAGCTTTCCCTCTGCCTCGCGCTTGAAAGCACAGACTTCGGGGAGCTGATCCGTAAACCCGTCGGGTGTGTAGAATTTGTTGTTGCTCATGTCATTCTCCGTTTAATGCAATTTACTTTAGTGTGCTAAAGTCTTTAGTTGACTAAAGTATTATATCATCTGCTTTACGTTTGTCAATCAGATAGTATTGTACTCCATTTACGGCATTTGGGGGATTATGTCACAGCGGATTGTCGGTATTGCTTGAAAAGCATATCTTTATCGTATATACTGTAAATATCATATATAGGAGGCGATCATTATGGCACCTAAAGCAATGAATTTCAAAATGGAAGAATCTGAAATAATCGATATGAAACAAGTTGCCGGAATCTATAACATGACTGTTACCGACCTGATAAAAAGAGCAATAAGGTTATACGTCTCCGAACTGAAGAGTGATCCTTTCTACCGTTTGACTGTAAATGTTGAGGATGCTTCTCCTGAAGAGTCGGCGGAAATACTCAATAAGATCGACTGTCTGAGCGATGATGATCTTACGATCTCGTCATCTAAGGTTCTCGATCTGTAAGCGGAGAGACACCTATGGGCAATGACATACCATTCAGTTTTGAACTGCACTACACAAAGGCAGCCGATAAGTTTTTTATATCGCATGAAGATATCCGTGAGCAATATGAGAATTCACTTAAAGAACTGATAGCAGGTGAACATCCGGAGAGAATAGATGTTAAGAGGATTAAGGGCAAGCGGAACAACTATTACCGGATCAAGATCGGCGGATACAGAGTCATTTATACAGTCATCAAAAGTAGAATAGTAGTTGTCGATACACTCCTTGCAGGTGTGCGCGGAGATATTTATAAGAGTATGGATGGATTGAGATAACGTCCCGTCATCTCACGGACCTTATCTCTTATCTCCAGGGCTGTCCTTCGTGCCTTTGTCTCATTCAGGCCGATATGTCAAGGCACCCATCCGTCGGGCAAACTATCCGCAAAAACACCGAACACGCCATCAAAAGGATCCATCTTCGGTACGTACACCTTCTTGCGCAGAGGTAAGGCGAGCGGGCTTATGGCAAAACCCGTCTGAAGCCATTCATTACTGTATTCGAAAGCAGTGATACCGTCTTCTCAGCCTGATGAACCGCGCTGACTTACTTGTGATACTTCTCACCCTTATATATCTTGAATCCCCTATAGAGCTGTTCCAGCAGAAGGAGCCTTGTCATCTGGTGGGTCATCGTTATCCTGCCAAAACAAATGCGCCGGTTCGCTCTCGATACCACCTCAGGTGACAATCCGTTGCTGCCGCCGATCGCTATGCTTATGGTGCTGCCGCCCTTCTCCAGGTCTTCTATCATCAGGTCTGATAACTCCTCTGATGTGTACTCCCTGCCGTGAAGATCCATCACCCACAGAATGTCCGAAGGTGACACCTTGGACAGTATCCTCTCACCTTCGAGAGATAAAGCCTGACCTGCAGGCATCGTATCGGGGCAGTCAGCTACTTCGATTATCTCGACGGTGCAGTATTTGGACAGGCGCTTCCTGTATTCATCAATGCCGTCTGTGAGGAATCTCTCACGGATCTTGCCGGGGCAGATCAACCTGATCTTCATAACTCAAAACCCTTGCCGGGCTCGCTCCTGGGTGCAGTCTGGAGCTCATAGTCAACACCCGCTTCATATCCCTTGGAAGCCAGATAATCAGTAACTGTCTTGCGTGCTATATCAGGCGTGTTGTTGATCGGTGATATGTGTC
>CADBNJ010000285.1 GCA_902795955.1 Oscillospiraceae bacterium | reverse complement strand
GGTGCCAACGGCACGATCTACAGGATCGATCAGGATAATGTCGTCAAGGTGTATAACAACGCCGATGCTCTCGAGGACATTCAGCATGAGCGTGAAGTTGCGAAGCTCGCACTTATCCTCGGCATTCCGACTGCGATCTCCTACGACGTCGTCCGTGTGGGCGAGAGTTACGGTTCGGTGTTCGAACTGCTCAATGCGAAGTCTTTCAGCAAGCTTCTTGCTTCAGACAGCACTAATTTCGAATGGTGCGTTAAGGAGTTTGTCAATCTCCTGAAGAAGATCCACGGGACGGAGGTTCCGGAGGGCAAGCTTCCGGATATTAAGGAGACGGTTCTGCGCTGGACGGCATTCATGCGTGATTATCTCCCTGAAGAGTCCTACAATAAGCTCCAGTCCCTCGTTGAGGAAGTACCTCACGACGACCACATGATACACGGTGACTATCACACGAAGAACGTCATGCTCCAGGGTGATGAGGTCCTGCTTATCGACATGGATACGCTGGCGGTGGGACATCCTGTTTTCGAGTTAGCTTCGATATATAACTCCATGGTGGGTTATTCGGAATATGATAATGAGCAGATCAAGCACTTCCAGGGATTTGATCTCGAGACGGGCAAGAGATTCTGGAGGAGGTCGCTCGCGACATACCTCGGAACTGATGATGAGGCCAGGGTCAGCGCGGTTGAAGACAAAGCAAGGATAATAGGCTACACACGTATGATCAGGCGTTCCATCCGCCGTCACGGACTCGAGACGGAGGCGGGCAGAGCAGAGATCGAGCTGTGGAAGTCGGAGCTCCTGGAACTGCTGGCCAAGACTGACACTTTATTGTTCTGAGGCGCGTCACTGATGAGCCTTCCCGGGAAGATAGACCTTCACATGCACACAAAGATCTCTGACGGGACTGACACCCCGGAGGAGATCTTAAATCATATCTGCGATGCGGGGATAGAGGTGTTCTCGCTGACTGATCACGATTCGATCAAGAGCAGCTTTCTCATGGGTGATATTCTCGCTGCAAGACCCGGGGCACCGAGGTACATACCCGGGATCGAGTTCTCCTGCAAGGACGAGGAGGGCAAATATCACATCCTCGGGTACAACTACGATAATTCCCTGGAGCCGATCAGGGCCGTTGTTGACAAGGGCCACAACTACCGCATGATCAAGGTCCGGGAGAGGATCGAGGGCCTCAGGGCGCAGTTCGGTATCGAGCTCCCCGAAGATGAGGTCAATGAAGTCCTTCAACTGGATAATCCGGGCAAGCCTCACCTCGGCAACCTGCTCGTGAAGCACGGCTATTCACCCGACATGAGAACGGCGATCGGAGAATATCTCAATGCTATCAGGACAAAGAGCTATTACATCCGCCCCGAAGAGGCCATAGAAGGCATTCTGAAGAGCGGCGGAATTCCTATACTTGCCCATCCCTGTTACGGTTCCGGCGACCAGCTGATACTCGGTGAGGAGATGGACATGAGACTCAGAAGACTGATGGATTACGGTCTTAAGGGACTCGAAGCGTATTATTCGGGATTTACGGACAAACTGCGCGACCAGATGCTCGCCCTTGCCGACAAGTACAATCTGTATGTCACGGCAGGCAGCGACTATCACGGAACGAACAAGATCATCGAGCTCGGTGACAACGGTCTTGATGATGCCAATGAGGCCGTTCCCGGACTGCGCAGATTCCTGGAGGATGTTTTATAATGAGCGGATCTGCGGCAACAAACACTACCAATGACAAAGCGTTGAACTCCAATACAAAGATGCTTACAAAGCTGATGTTCCGCCTTCTTCCGGTGCAGATAATACTTGCCGGGATCGGTGCGGTCAACGGCATCGTCTCGAGCTTCTTCGCCAGCAACTACGTCGGCGTCGATGCGATGAGTGCGGTGGGATTATTCCAGCCTTTCCAGCTGTTCCTGCAGGCGGTAAGCCTCATGCTGTCGGGCGGTTCCGTCATCCTCTGCGGCAAGTACATGGGACAGAACAACAGGGAGAAGATGCAGAACTGCTTTGCCGTCAATGTGGCGGTGAGTTCGGCTATCTCAATACTGTTCGTCGGCATCTTCCTTGTGCTCGGTATATTTGACCTTACGGGGGTCTTCTCGAGCGATGAAGTCGTAAGGCCGCTGTTCAACAAATATCTCATCGGTCAGGCGATCGGTGTTTTCCCGCTGATACTCGGCTGCCAGTTCCCGGCTTTCCTCGCGCTTGAGAATAAGTCGAGAAGGACTTTCGTGGCGAGCGTTGCATATATATTCGTCAACCTCGGATTGAACTATCTGTTCGTTCAGGTGATGAAGCTGGAGGCGTTCGGACTCGCGCTGGCATCCTCCCTCGGTATGTGGGTATTTCTCGCGGTTCAGGCGGAGTGCTTCCTTACCGGCAAGTCGTTGTTCAGGGTGTCCTTCAAGAGCCTCAGATGGGGTGAGGGAGGCGCGATCATCAAGACCGGCTTCCCCGGAGCGGTGCAGACGGGCTACCAGACTGCGAGAGGCTTTATCGTTAACCACTTGATCCAGGTGACTATCGGAAGCGTCGGTCTGTCCGCAATGGCGACTGCCAACAACCTTCTGGCAATCTTCTGGGCAGTACCCAACGGCATGCTCGCCGTATCAAGACTCATGATAAGCGTCAGCGTAGGTGAGGAGGACAGGCAGACTCTGACTGATGCCCTCCGCGTCATGATGCGCAAATACCTGCCGCTGCTGATCGGCCTTGCCGCCGTACTCACGCTGCTGGCCGAACCTATGACGAACATCTTCTATCACGACCCGTCAGACCCCGTCTACATGATGACGGTATGGGGCTTCAGAATACTTCCCGTATGTCTGCCTCTCGCGATAATCGCGACGCATTTCTGCTGCTACTGGCAGACGTCCGGCAGGCAGGGGATACTGCATTTCATCGCGCTCATGGACGGTGTCGTCTGCGTTGCAGGATTCTCCGCACTTCTGATCAAGCCTCTCGAAATGAACGGCCTCTACGCTGCCAATGCTCTGAACGGCGTCGCGATCATACTCATAGTGATCATTTACTCCTGGATATGCCGCAGGCACTTCCCGCTTAAGATGGACGACCTCATGGTCATCCCTGACGATTTCGGGGCGCCTGAGAACGAGCGCATGGACATCAGCGTCAAGAACATCGACGAGGTCGTGACCATCGCCCACAAGGTCCAGAACTTCTGCAGAGAGCGCGGCATCGACGACAGGCGGTCATATCTCGCAGGACTGGCCATGGAGGAGATGGCCGGCAACATCGTGGAGCACGGCTTTGTCAAGGATAAGAAGAACCACACCATCGACGTCCGCGTCGTGCACAAGGACGGCGACATCATATTGAGGATCAAGGACGACTGTGTTGCGTTCAACCCGGCCGACAGAACGGATGTTGTCAAAGATGACATCACCAGGAACATCGGAATCCGCATGGTGTTCAAGATCGCCAAGCAAGTGCAGCACCAGAGCGTTCTGGGACTCAACGTTCTTACAGTGAGGATCTGATCATATTATGAGCAAACTTCAATTCAAGTACGTGAGGATACAGGGCAAGGAATTATCCCGCAACACAATGTACGCCAAGGGCATCTTCAGCATGTGCTGGAAGCTCGTCCGGAACGACGTCATGGAGGAGGAAGACGCCGATCTGTTCAAAGAGATAGACGCCTGGTTCGCGGAGCACCTCCCGTGGCCGCCCCAGTGCATGAACCAGGAACCGGTCGTCTGCTGGTTCAAGACCGAGAACTCCGACGAGATGATGAAGATGATCAGGCCCGCACTCTGGCTCCTGGACAAGTATCACCACCCGTACTATCTGGTCTACACGAACTATCCGGGCGAGATCGTCTATGAGGATCAATACCAGATCGCCGCG
>CADBNJ010000284.1 GCA_902795955.1 Oscillospiraceae bacterium | reverse complement strand
TTTTTATAACGGTCCCAGAAAGCTGAATCAAGTCTCCGGTATTCATCGGCGCGTGACAGACCGTATTTGAACCTTTCATTCGACAACATCGACCTTATCTCTTCAACTATCTTCCCGATCTTCCTGTTTCTGAAGATATCGCTGACACGGTTGTACTTGGCGTACTTATCTGCTGCCGACAGATAGAATCTGTACAGTTCAGTGCTTTCCAGGGATGGTTCGTCCTTATCTTTCTCGGCATTGAAATCCCTGATCATCTTTAGCATACCGGCATTCATATCAGATTTGCTATCCTCCGTTCTGTCTTCTCAAGCAATATCCTGACCCTATCCTTGTCCGGATCTTCGTCATATTGTGATAATCCGCACGAGATAAGATAACTCTTAACTGCTTTCTCAATATTTGCCTGAAGATCATCCCGCATCCCGGTGACAAAATAGTTCTCTTTATACCTGTTATAAGCATTTACGAATGATCTCTTGCACGGGAATTTTCTCTTGAATTCATTAAAATGCTCTTCGGAAGAATGTCTGTCCAGCCGATCATCGTATTCTCTGCCGTTAAGTATATCCACTATCGCTCCGATCCCGGCAAAGACAGGATGATACATGTCGGATCTGTCAAATCCCGGATGCTTCCTCCGGTACTCATATATATGCTCGAGATATCCGTCAAGATCTGTCTTTACCCCCGTCACGAGCTTAG
Organism: Oscillospiraceae bacterium; assembly: GCA_902795955.1. Taxonomy (GTDB): domain Bacteria; phylum Bacillota; class Clostridia; order Saccharofermentanales; family Saccharofermentanaceae; genus Saccharofermentans. The sequence goes on along the minus strand of CADBNJ010000284.1, from coordinate 5,287 downwards.
TCCCATAGCGCTGAACGAGAAATGAATCATCAACCAGTGCACGGTTGATAACGCCGCTGAAACAAGTGTCATTACCGAGTCCCGCATCGTAGATGATATCATCCGTACAATTGACCTCATCATGTATCACTGACTGAACATAGGCAAGGGTCAGAGCCATGAAGAGATAGTCTTTATAGATACGGACCTTCTTCCCGCAGTTCTTAGGGAGATATTCAATTATCCCTTCTATCAGTTCATCTGTTCTCTTCCTGCTGAATCCGCTGTCTTCGTCAGTTACAAAAGGACGGACATAATAACATGTCCCATCCATATATCTCATTATCGCCAGGGATGTGTTCCGCGTTGACCACCATTCACTTTCCGGAAAAGGATCAAGTACTTTCATAACAGTTGCTTCCTTTCATTTGCTATTTAGGATTCTATCATAGTATTTTTCCGTCAACAATATTGTGCGTCATAATTCCGCATGCTTATACGGTGCGGATATATGATGTGGGAGAAGTTGATAACAACTTCATCGCAGCTTGACAACTGCGGCAGACCTAACGGTCCGCCGGCAGCCTGGCGAAGGGCTACATAAATCTTCGCAAACCTGACGGACTGATCTGATCAAAAAACGAAAGGCTGCCCGTTAGTACGGGCCGGAAAAGGTACGATAAATGGATAACATCTACGATAATACGATCGGTAAGTATTGTCCCATGGATACAGTTGAGTTTTACGAGAATCTCAGACTGGCAAGCTCATCTTATACGGCTGAACCATACAGGGTGTTCAGCACGTCAAGAATTGACTTCCTGCTGGATAACTTCGCTATGATATTCGTAGCATTCGCGACTGACAGCAGTTTAAGATCTACTATGATCGGTGTTATAGATAACGAAAGAAGACTGTATAGGTTTTCTGAAGGCTTTCTGTATCAAGCATTCGATGACATCGGATACAAACCGGATGAGGATCATATTACGATCGATATCAACCGCTGTGACAACTCAACACTCGATATGATCATATCCAGGATCGCAAACAGCTACTCAAAGCTGCTACGCAGTGAGGTTCTTGATGCACTGCTAAGCAATCTTGATCCTGAAGAAGCCAATGAAGTCGGTTACATCGGAAGCTCCTTTATTCTATTGCTTTCCGCTCTGGAACATTCTGACGAACTGTTTGGCGTCTTTAAGGATGTGATCAACCTCTACTACAAGGCTCAGGAGACAAGATCCTGAACCCTGTGGTTATTGGTATTCCACGCAAAAAGCCAAGCTAATAAATCTAGAAAGGACTGCTTCAATACCGAAGCAGCAAGGGTAAACAATATGGAAAAACAGATTCCATTCTATTCACGCAGCTACACAACAGTCTGTCATCCTGCTGATGCAGTCAAAGCAGATCTGTCCGACCCCACAGCCATTGCACGATACCTTAAGTCCAGATGCTATGGGCAGGACGAATACGTCGAAGCAGCAGCGATGCTCGTCTATAACCACAACCGGGGGATTACTACAAGATTAGCTGTTGCAGGCCCTACAGGGTGCGGTAAGAGCTATCTCTGGGAGTGTGTCAGGGATATATATCCCAGAGTGATATTCGTCAACTCGGCATCACTTACCAGCTCCGGCTTCAAAGGGGAAAGTGTGTATTCTTTCCTTCACGGGGTGAATCCTGCTGATCCGGATGCGATCGTGATCTTCGATGAGTTCGATAAGCTATGTATGCCCAAATTCTCAATGACAGAGAACATAAGCGAGAATCTTCAGACTGAGTTTCTCATGCTCGTCTGCGGCAAGCAGGTGCCCATACAGAAGAAAACAGAGGCAGGCACGTTAGATCTCACGATAGATACATCACATCTTTCTTTTGTATTCGCGGGCTCATGGGGCAAAAGTGCCAAAGCTATCGCTACGGAAGAAAGCTCCAACGGGTTTGGCTTCGGCAAGCAGACAAAGGCTTGTAAAGCTTACGACCGTGAACTGACTCTGGAAGATCTGCAAGCTCACGGACTCATTCAGGAGCTGGCAGGAAGGATCAACAGGCTCGTTAACGTCAGACCCTTAAGTCTTGAAGAGTACAAATCGCTTATCAAAGACTCGGAAGCTTCTCCGATCAGGCGTCTTGAGGAACAGTATGGCATCAGACTGTCAGTTTCTGATGCGATGCTTGACGAGATAGCCACCAAGGCTTACAGCTCATCACTTGGTATCAGGAATGCTACCGTACAGTTGGAGCGAATGGTCAACGACGCAGTATTCAAGAGCTTCAGTCAGGATCATACCTGTCCTGAAGAGATTGCATTATAAGGAGGTTTTATGAACTACATTCCCAGTATTTTCGAGAACGAAGGCGGTCGCGGGGTATCCTACGACATCTACTCCAGGCTCCTCAAGGAGAGGATCATCCTGCTGAGCGACGAAGTCAATAACGACACCGCCAGTACTGTCATAGCGCAGATGCTCTACCTTGAATCCGTGGATCCTGACAAGGATATCTTCCTTTACATCAACAGTCCCGGAGGATCTGTTACGGCCGGTATGGCTATCTACGACACGATGCAGTACCTCAAATGCGACGTCAATACCGTCTGCATAGGGCTGGCAGCCTCAATGGGTGCATTCCTGCTTGCAGGCGGCACTAAGGGTAAGAGGTTCGCGCTGCCGAATGCTGAGATCATGATCCACCAGATCCTCAGCTCTGTATCGGGACAGGCGACTGATATCTGCCTGGAGTCAGAACACCTTAAGAAGGTCAAGCTCAGGATAAACCGTATCCTTGCGGAGAACTGCGGTAAGACTGTCCGAAAGATTACTTCCGACTGCGAACGCGACAACTGGAAGACAGCCGATGAGGCCCGCTGCTATGGTCTCATTGACCACGTTATGAGAGATAGAAAGGAGGTGAGTGTATGAAATACTCTCTCGATTACGATCTTACAACAGGTGATGTCAATGACGTCATCATCGAACCTGATGCGGATGAGGATCCGGATATGCTCAACAGACTCAGCAAGTCTCTAATCATTCAGAATCCTGCCTCAAGGTTCAATGATCTGGTCCGATCCGGGATCATGAACGATATGTCTGACGACGACTATAACGAAGCTGTCAGACGCGTAAGGATCTTATCCGACGAAGTGTTCATGAAGGCCCCCGGCCAGAATATCTTTATGGTGAATGCGGGCCTTACAAAGCTGTTTCTTAACGGAGCTGCTGATAAGGCACAAGACTTTACTGCGACAGGCAAGGCACTGACCGTCCAGCGGTTCCTCGACAGGAATAAACTGCATGGCGGGAACCGCAGGAATTTCTATGAGTTCATCTCCCATGAACCCTATGTGTTCGATCCCGATGATACCGCTTCTTATCTCAATGTCGAACTTGAGGGATCTCCTATGGTGCATCATATACCGAAGGAAGATCATACGTTATATCTGTTCCAAGGTGATAAGGTTCACATCATCACACTCTATGATGCGACGTACAGCTGGCTTCTTGAGGGTAATGATGAGGATACTGATTTCATCGATCTCGAATTGCTGCTCAAGAGCTCGGGACAAGTTGTGGAAGACAAACAGGAAGATATCCTTCGTGATACCGTGCTCCTTCAGAAAGTCTCACCAATGTCATCACGATCATTTCTGAAGCTTCTCAGTGATAAAGAGATCTATCTGTATACCTACAGTGATACTGACGGATATGAGTGCCTTATCAGCGAAGGCATGCTCGAACCTGTAAGAGCAGCCAAAGCAACAGACGGCAGTGAACTGTTTGTATTCAGGAGACTGCATTGAATAAAGTAAAGCTGGGCGATTCGGCTATACGAGCAGAAAGGAGTGTCAAAATGACAAACCGATATACTAATTGTAATCTTCAGATAAGAGGGACCATCATGAACATAGATGAGTTCTTCCCGGGAAACGCTGCCAGATTCTGGATACGCATCGAAGATTCAGATACTTCAGATGATCCTGTTAAGAAATACCATCAAGTGTTCGTTAACTGTTTTGACAGAGACCTGTACAAGCAGTTCAAGCCTTTAGACAAGGTAATGGTCATTGGACATCTTGAACTTGTTACGAATACTTATAACTGCAATGCTGTTGCAGACGCAGTTATACATCTTCAGTAATAAACGATATAATCTATTCATTAACCGGAGGTGTTATATGAGAATATACTGCATGAGTGATATGCACGGACATCTCAAAGAATTCGAGGATGCCCTGTCTCTTGTCACAGACAGTCTGTCAGACAGTGATACATATCTCATCCTGCTCGGGGACTACATCCACATGGGACCTCAAAGCCGTGAAGTGATAGACAGGATAATAGAACTCCAGGATAAGTACGGATCAGACCATGTGACGGCTATTCTCGGTAACCATGAGGAGAGCTGCATTATGGGGTTAACAGGCGTTGACGACAGCGATGACCTGAAGGCCGGCGATGAGAAGTATATCAGTTGGATGCGTGGTCTTCCCCGATATATCACACGCGGTAACACGATCTTCACTCATGCCGGGATAGATGAGGAAGCGGGAGACTGGTGGCAGGTTGGAACATCAGATCATATCTTCACGTCTAAATATCCGGCGCAGACGGGAGAAATACCTGACCTGGATATGAAGGTCGTTGCAGGTCATATCGGAACCGCATCAATCTCCGGAGATCCTTCATTTCACGGGATTTTCTACGATGGGGCAAGCCACTACTATATCGACGGGACTGTCACTGAATCAGGACAGATACCTGTCCTGATGGTCGATACCTCCGAAGACAGATACTACAGCGTATCATCAGATGGAATTAAAGAGGTTAAAGCATATGATAAACATTGAACAGCGCAAGGTGGCAGGATCTCATCAAATATAAATAACGGTTTTGTGAAGGAGAGTTATGCATGAGTTACAAACAACCGAATACTGGCGATTCTTTGAACGATTATTTCATTAATCTCGCAGCATTCAAGACTTACGCGCCTCATTTGATTGAAGCAAAAAACTTACATGAATTTGTCATTTGGTTCGATAAACTCAGACTTATCGATCGTAGAGCACTGTTGTTGTTTCTTCGGAAAAACAAAGATGTAATACAACCAGAATATATGAGGCATGCACAACGCCACTTTGTCGAAAGGATATGATCATGAGGTTTCAACAAAGCTATGAATAACTCCTCACAGATATAACGATTATAATACAGGTGCAGTCATTTCAATATGATTGCCTTCAGAATCGATTATCTCAACTACCCAGTTATCCTTTATTCGGGTTAACGGAAAACACACTTCC